>JAYVPE010000136.1:0-8895 GCA_043757575.1 Pirellula sp. | reverse complement strand
TATCGACAATTGTAATCCCAACCATTGGTTCTTCGATGCGGGACTAAAGTACCCATGACCACGCAACCACCTGGAAGACTTGAATTCACCGATTGCCTGGGATGCGGTAAACGGGTTGCGACCATGGCACCCGTTTGTCGACATTGCAATACGCAAAGAACTCCTACTAGAATTGCACTGACTTTCAATGAGCGTCGAGATTCTGTCAGCGAAGATGATGATCGTGACGACGATGCGTTTTCCCATGGTGCATTAGGGCTTGGGGGCTATGGAAAAGACGACTTGTACGAATCGAGCGAGCTAGCTGAATCGCAGTCCAAGAAAAAAAATCTGTGGTGGTATGTGGCGCTGGCGTTATTGATTGTATTTTCTATTGGCGCACTTTTTCCCTGGTTTTGACAACAATATCGGGCCATGGATCAAGGTAGATCGAGAACATGCAACCATAGGCGCCAGCAAAAGCGAATTATTTCGACGGATTGCATCCGAGGACGACGATGAGCGTATTCCGCCGCGACAGCCATCAATTGATCACGAAGATTCGACATGTTGAAAAACGCTCAATCTAATGGCTATTCAACTCAAGTTCACGGTTGGTTGGTGATAGATGGAGTTCGACACGAGTTAGCCCAAGTCGGCCCCGATTTCTGTATCGTTCGCGAGCCGGTAACTGCCTTGTCGACTTCCGGCCAATTGATCGTCGACGTCGACGGTGATCAGCGATCCTACTCTATTCAGCTCCCAAAATTTCAGGGCGGTTCTGGCAGACGAATCTCGTTCGTACGGACATAACAATGATGCCGCATTCGGTAGAGCGCCAACAAGGAGCATCGTGCAAAGGCGTTCGATAAACAACCATGCTTCAATAGAGCCGGTCTCGCGAGGAATAAAACCGGAATTTGCAAGATAGGGTAGCTTCATAAAACTACCTTAAATGATTTTTACGGGTGCAAAAAAAACGTCTAAGGCAAGTCCGATTCGGTCTTGCACGAGGCGCATAGCGTCTCAACCCAGTCACATCGACATTATGTCATCTGTAGTGGTTCAAGTCAATCTAAAGTCCTATCTATCGCACCCCACATAGCGCAGTCGGTATTCCCCACTTCAAATCACAAAATTGTTCGTCCCGGGTTTTACAAAAAATAACTAAAAAAAAATGCGTCATTGACCAGACGTGTCACCGCCCGCTTTTATCACACGTTATAAGTTAGATAACTCATAAAACGACGCGCAGGTATTTTTATTGTGACGCAACGTTGTGCGACTATCACCGATTTGCAAGGGGCAGTTGAGAATTTGGTATTGGAACTCGCCAATAAGCGAAATACCAATCTCGCAATCCCTTCGGAGACGACCCATTATTGACGATGACTGTTGCATTACTGAGCTTGACTTTGATCAAGAGTTTTGCGAGCTGACTGGAAATTCCCCCTTCCCGTGGCAGCGCTCGCTTTACAAACGATTTTGTCAGCGCGATATTCCCGCGTCATGCAGCTTGCCGACCGGTCTTGGAAAAACGTCTGTCGTAGGAATTTGGTTGATTGCACTAGCCCATCATCCGGACCTAGTTCCACGTCGCCTCGTCTATGTCGTCAATCGCCGCACGGTGGTCGATCAAACGACGAATGAAGTCGAGAATTATCGAACAGCAGTCCAAACGAAGGCTCTCCAACCAATGCGGGAGCAGCTTGCCAAGATGTGCGCGCTTCCGCTCATTAACAAAGACGGCGAATCGGTTTCTCCACTCGCTTTGAGCACACTACGCGGACAATTTGCCGACAATCGCGAATGGTCTGCTGACCCGGCTCGCCCAGCCGTCATCGTCGGAACGGTCGACATGATTGGTAGCCGCTTGCTCTTCAGCGGTTACGGGGTTGGTTTCAAGGGCAAGCCGCTCCATGCGGGATTCCTCGGCCAGGATGTCCTTCTTGTTCATGACGAAGCCCATTTGGAACCCGCCTTTCAGCGGTTGCTTAATTCGATTGAAGAAGAGCAGCGAGTCGGCGAGCGATCGCAGAATTGTTCTTGCTCGAAGCTGAGGGTTATCGAACTCTCGGCAACGACGCGAGAAGAAAAGCGTCTCGCAGCAGAAGGCATTTCAGACTTTGTACTCACTGATGAAGACCGTGACGATCCGAGAGTGAAACAGCGATTCGAGGCGACGAAGCAATTGAAGTTCGTGCCAATCGCTGACGAAAAGCAGTCCGCCGAAAAGATTGCCGAGATCGCACTCGACCGAAGAAAAGACGCCGTCGGACAAAGCTCGAATGCTGCCGTCTTGATTTTCGTTCGGACTCTCAAGGACGTGAAAAGTGTCTGTTCGCGACTCACAGATCGAAAGTCGGGTGTTGGTAAAGATCAGGTCCGCCAACTCACTGGAACGATGCGAGGTCTGGAACGGGATAAGTTTACAAAGAGCGATCCGGTCTTCATGCGATTCCTTCCGGAAAAAAGTCGCAATCCGAATGTTGTTCCGACTCTCGGCACAGTCTATCTCGTCTGCACTTCCGCAGGCGAAGTTGGAATCGATATCTCAGCCGACCACTTGGTTTGTGATCTCTCGCCGTTCGACAGCATGGCGCAGCGCTTTGGCAGGGTGAATCGTTATGGCCGACAGCCGGGTACGCGAATCGACGTGGTTCATCCGAAGGAGATTGGGAAGAAGGAGAAGAAGACGGGCGAGTTAAAGGCCGACGCATTCGACATCAGCCGACGGAAGACACTGGTGCTGCTGGGAAGTTTGCCCGCAGTCGATGAAGGATGCTTCGACGCAAGCCCATCGGCGCTCAGCAATCTCTCTGCAACAGCGCGGCAAGAGGCATTCACGCCACCGCCGACCATTCTTCCAACGTCCGACATCCTCTTCGATGCGTGGGCGATGACATCCATTCGTGAAAATATGCCCGGTCGGCCTGATGTCGCGCCCTACCTTCACGGTCTGGCGGACGATCTACCGCAGACAAGTATCGCGTGGAGATCGGAACTTGACTTGGTTGCTCGCGATCTGAATCCGACTCGTGCTCTGCAAGCGATCTTTACCAAGCATCGGATTCGGCCTCATGAAACCGTGACGGTCAACAGTTTCAGCGTCATCGAGTTTTTCAAGGAAATCACCAAGAAGCGGGACGCACTGCGAAGCACACGAATCGCCATCCTTTTTTCCCGCAAGCTTGTTCTCACTTCAATCGGTGAATTGCTCGACAAGCTCGGCCCGCTCGACAAGCTCGGCCCACTCAAGGCCGATCCGACGTTGATACTCCCCGCATCGTTTGGTTATTTGCATCGCAATGGGACGCTCGATGCGGACGCGGTTCCCCCTGAAACGCACGACGAAGCAATGGCTCAATCGCTCGATGTTGCGGACTATGCTGGTTACGAGCGAATTCCCGACAGCGCACCAAGAGCGCGAGTCATCATCAAGCGTGGCGAAAATGGTTGGAGCGGCGAGCCTCTGATTTCAGAAACTGCGATAGCGACTCTCCAGGATCAAGCCTTTGAAACATCGACGAAACTTGTCAACGAGCTTCGCGGCGATCTCTATCGCGTGCAGTTCGTTCAACCAATCGAGTTCAACCAAGATGATGAGCCAGTGCGATGTCTTGTTTCGCTCGCACCGTTACTGGAGCGGCCCGAAAGTCAGGAGCAGGATCTCAGCTTCCATGTCGATCGAGTCGAACACTTCGCCCGCTTGATTGCCGAGAAACTGAAGCTCAGCGAGCCGTTCTGCGAGGCGTTACTAATCGCTGCCAAGTGGCATGATGAAGGCAAGAAAGCAGCGATCTGGCAACGGTATATCGGCGGCCCCAATTCCAACGGCCAACCGCTTGGCAAATCCGCCAAGTGGTGCGACCCAAAGAAGCTCTCCGGCTACCGCCACGAATTCGGTTCGTTGCTCCGTCTCGAACACCCGCATCGACATCTAACCGACTGCTCGCTGCCCGTCGATCCCGACACGTGCGATCTCGCGCTGCATCTCATCGCCTCGCATCACGGTCATGCACGACCGCATTTCAGCAATCGTTTCGACAAGGAATTCTCCTCGCAGGAGTGCGAAGCAACCCATATTGAAACGATTCGTCGATTCGCTCGACTGCAACGCAAGTACGGGCGGTGGGGCTTGGCCTATCTCGAATCCCTCCTGCGCGCCGCTGACGCAGCAGCCAGTGCCGGACTCGAAACCGACGACGAAATTGCAGACGCTATCGGAGGTGACGCATGAGCGACTTACCAGCCAACATCACCGTTCCCGTGGACCTGACTAACCCCGGCCAAGTCTTCGCTTGTTGTGGACTTCTCGAACTGGCGGATCGCCTTTGGCCGGGTGCAGAGGGTTGGTTCGGACGACAGGCATATTGCATTCATACCGTTGACCAGTCGAAGTCGCTTTCAGAACTCATCAGCGAGATTCGTTTGACGGTCTTTGAAGTCGGCGACGACGCGGACAGCGAAGATGATGTCAGCGAAGTAGAAGCCTTATCCGTCGAACCAATTTGCCTGCAATGGAAGAACAACACGCACGCGATTCATCTCGATTGGTGGAGCGAGAAATCAATTAAACCTTGGGCAGGTTCCATGAAGGAACGTGTCATCTTGCGAGCGATGCTTGATGCAATTGATCCGTCGAAGACTGATCCATTCGGAGATTTGAAAGCCGTTCTCTACAAGCCCCCGACGAAGAAGAACCCAGCCAAAAAAGAGCCGTTCTACTTCGATCCTCGTCGCGGAAATAAATCGCATCCTCTGGACTCGGGGTTCTCACCAGACACACACAAGATGCAGGCTGAGTGCTGCCCAGCGCTTGAGGCACTTTGTTTCATCGGCCTGCAACGCGCCCGACCAGCGTCAACCGGAGTCGCCAACCAGTCTCGCTACACGGTCTGGACACATCACATCCCGGCCAGCCTTATTGGTCCGGTTGTCTGCGGAATTGCCCCAATTCCCGGCTCATCAAATTTTGTGTTCAACAATTACTTCCGAACTGACCAGCGAAAGCACAAAACCTTTTCCCAAGCGATTCTCGAAAGGAACAAACATGTCTGATGCAGCGCAATTTGATTACACCGAATTCGACAAGTTACTCGCGGCAGACGGCCCCGTTGCGATTGTTGGCCAGCAACAATTGAAGATCGCAGCGATCTCTACGGATGAAATTGTCTTCCCTCCGAGCTACGCAAATCCATCGGAACAAAAGGACGACCCGCCGGTCTACAACATTGATGTCATCGACCCGTCCGATCCGTCAAAAAATATCTGCGTGCTCGACAGTGTTCCGTCCCAAGCCAATCGGATGGAGCCACTGTTCGGACTGCCCGCATATGCAGCACTCGTCCCGCAGTATTCTGTGAAGCTCTTGGATGACGCGCCGCCCGTCAGCATCTTACAGGTCGGCCACAGACTTGCAGACGCATTGTTTCGAGGAACGAGCCTTCGAGATTCAATTGTGACGGCGTTCAACGCATATGCGAGAGGAAACGGTGCGCCGCTGGCCAAGCTCGGTGCGACGAGCATTGTGTTCGGAGTGTGGGACTCGCGTGGCACCGGCATCAAAGTTCCACGCCTCGTCAACTCAATCGTTCGAGCATTCAACGTGACGCAGTTGAAACGATCGGCGCAATACAGCCCGCCAATCAAGTACGACCAGGAGGGATTGCTACCGGCTGGCCTTGAAGGGAAGCCTGCGGACCACGGCCTTGCCGATGTGCCTTCGACGCACAAAATTGGTGGCGTGCTGATCAAGGGCGACATCCGGAGGGACTTTTCACTCAACCTCTCCGTCTTGCGTGCATTGAAAGGTGCTGACGAAACGGAAACGGAGAAGCTCCAACGATACGTTTTGGGCCTCGCTTTGATCGCTCTGAAAGCAACCCCAGAATCTACGTTTCGGCAAGGGTGTCAGTTGCTTCCGAAGGGAGCAGCAACGTGGAAGCAGTTCTTCGCAGACGGAAACGAGACCGAATGGAATCCGGCGAGTCTTGATATTGCTAAATTCGCAAGTGCAGCCGCCAATGGCTTCGGCATCACTCAGCCACCGGATCAACCGCTCGTCTTCGACAAAGCCAACCTTAAAGCGTCGATTGATCGCGATGCCAAGAAGAAGGCCGACAAGAAGGCGACAGACGAGCCTCCGCTGGATCTCATTGGCAAGCTCGTTGACGCACTCAAGGTCTCAAATAATGGGAAGAAGTTTAATGACGCGCCGTTGAAAAAGCTGACAGAACATCTTGAGACGATTGCTGAAGGTCCAATGAAAGCGATGGTGGAGTCACTCAAGACGGCAATTTCGGGAGCGGACGAACCAGCCGAGAAACTTAACAAGCTCAAAGAGTTGGTCGCGGCGGCCAAGACCTCTGAATCTGAGAGCGCTGAGTCGGCACCGGCTAATACTGAAGCATCGACATCAGGGAGTGAGTCATGACATTTCTTCTCGTCACCGTTCGTTTTCTCGACGATCGTTACCACGGCCTGCTGGATCGAGGCGGCCCGCCGGAGTGGCCACCTTCGCCGTTTCGATTGTTTCAGGCTCTGGTTGCAGGTGTCGCCCGGCGTGGTGAACTCGTCATCGGTGAAGACACCCCTGACAACGCGAACTTCACTGAGGTCGGTCAAGCAATTGGATGGCTCCAACAACGCAACGCACCGATCATCATCGCGCCCACATCGCAGACGGGTCAGGCCATCACTCGGTTTGTTCCCAACAATGACGGCGACAAGAAATTCAATCGGCAAGAGCGGCTCACAGCGAAGGCCACCGTTCCGACATTGTTCTTATTGGAACCCAATCAGAAACCCGAGGTCCATTATGTGTGGGACATCAACAATCAGTCCGATGCACCGCTTCAGCAGCTTCGTGATGCGGCCCGGAGCCTGACTTCGTTGGGCTGGGGCATCGATATGGCCTTCGCCGATGCACGCCCTGCGACGCAAGCGGAAGTCGAATCACTTCCGGGGGTCCGTTGGCATCCCAAGTCAGGAGTGTGGCTCGATGAAGGGATGTTGCGCGTTCCGCTCGTGGATCACGAATCGCAAACGTGCTCTTTGTGTGACCTGCGTCATTGCCACGAGACCGCGATGAACCGCATCCAACACGGCCAGCCGCTTCGGATCGTCGACAAGCCCAAAGTCTTCGACCGCGTGTTCTACGCCAGCACCGAGCGATTGATTGGCAGACCCTTCACCGTATTCAAGATCGAATGCGACGATGAGGCCAAGCGATTCTCCTATTCGCAGTCCAAGCTCATTCATATCGCCGGGATGGTGCGGCATCTGGCCATCGAACGCATGCAGGTCAATCCCCCGACTGACTTGCGAGACTACTCATTCGAGGACTGGCTTCGCTCGTATGTCGCCGGTCACCAATCGGATGAGGACAAGGCTGCGAACAAGCCTCATTCGCAGTTTTCATTCGTGCCCTTGCCATCAATCGGCCACGAGCACACCGACCCTTCGATTCGCCGAGTCATGATCATCGCACCGCTCGGCGATTATGCCTGGCTCGAACACTTGAGCCAGCAGCTTGCTGGGGAAGAGCTCAAGCCTCTGCCAGGCACTACGCTGCCGCGTGGTACGCGTCTTGAACGTGTTCGCGCCGGAACCAAGGACGGCGTTCGCGATTCGTACACGCGCGCTGCCAACTCATGGGCAAGTTTCACTCCGGTAATTCTCCCCGGCCACGACGACCATAAGCCGGAGAAGACTCACAAGCTGATTGAAAAGGCCCTTCAGCAATCCGGCATCGAACAAGCCTGCGAGTTTGAATGGAGCGCGTTCTCGTATTTTCCGAAGGCACTTTCCGCTCACAAATACGATCGCCAAAAGCGACCGACTGGTTACATTCGACCGAGCCACTTACTCAATCTAACCACCGTTCATTTAAAACTTCGCTTCAACGGCGGAGTCAAAGTTCCTGGTCCGATTTCGCTCGGTGCTGGACGACATTGCGGTTTCGGATTAATGGCAGCGGCTGTCGAAAAGTAGATTGCGAATCGGGACGCATCCCACTTAAACCTCGTTGGTTCTACTTTCCCAAGTACGGGGCTCATACCCCAACCTGCTCGTCTGGTTGGTGAATAAGTTTTGTTGCTAACATGCGTATGTGAAAATACCTCCCCTGGCCCCATCATCCCACCGCCTAAGTCGGCGGGGATGATGGGGCCAGGGTGAGGCCTGACTTTTGACTTAGCCACAACACATCTTCACCCACGGCCTCGAAGGCCATGGGGGTCGAATTTGGGATAGTCCAACCACAAAAAGCCCCCACTGACACCCAACACCGCGCGCAGTAATTTTTTGTTAGATTGAATTCACGTATTCCTTGTCTCCTGCCAGTTCGTACCCCAACTAACAACAATGCCAAATGCAAATAAGAAAGATTCTAAATCCGCAAAACCTACCAAATGGTATGGGCAGCTCAATCGGGATGCCATCAATGACGCATTTGAGAATGCGACCGTCGATGCGAAAGACGAGGAGGAACAACTGTCAGGTCTTTTCTATGCAATTGCAGAAGACATGGCGTTTCCCTGGCAGGCAAGCGTCCTCGGCGATACGGTTAGCGTCGTTGGTGCCGAATGGCCGGATGACGATCGGCACGGGATTGATCTGGTTGTCGAGCAAAATGGAAAACAGTCGCAAATCGAAGCTCGATCCGTTGAAATGTTGCCGCCGTATCCTGAAGGACATCTTTCCCTAGCTGCTTATTTATTATGGAAAGAGAGGGTGTAGTGCCAAAACGCGCTACTAAAAAAATCCCGAAGAAGATCGATGCAATGCCTAGTCTTGACGACGCGTTAGGAATCTATGCTCCCGATGATCAGCTTATTCAGCAGACGCGTCAAGCTATCGCAGATGCGACTTACTATGACGAACGCGACTCCGGTACCAACTTCGACTATGACA
>JAYVPE010000135.1:0-8954 GCA_043757575.1 Pirellula sp. | reverse complement strand
TCGAAGAGGGAATGGCGGTTGGAATCATCGCTGCTCAAAGCATCGGCGAACCTGGAACTCAGCTAACCATGCGTACGTTCCACCAAGGTGGTGCGGCTAGTACAAGCATGGAGGAAAGCGATATTAAGGCCAAGAAAGGTGGTATCGTTAAGTTCATGAAGATGCGATTGGTTAACAACGATGACGGGCACGATGTGGTCCTAACTCGAAACTGCGAGATCGCGTTGGTTGATGCTCGTGGACGTGAAATCGAAAGATACGATGTTCCATCCGGAGCTCGATTGAGCGTTAAAGAGAACCAAGAAATCGTGAAAGGACAACAGCTTTGCGAATGGAACCCTCACAAAATTCCGATTTTCGCAACGGCAGGTGGTAAGGTTTCCTTCGTGGATATCATTGAAGGCGAGACGCTCAAGTTGGAAAAGGACCCGAGCGGCAATGTTCGACGACGCATCATGGATGCACGTGGTAAGTTCCACCCGCAGATCGTGATCGAAGATGCAGACGGCAAAGCCCTAGATGTTCACTACCTGCCTGACAAAGCGGTTATTAACTGCACCGAAGGCAAACAAGTGAACGCGGGTACCGAGTTGGCTGAAATGCCACGCGAGGCTACCGGCGTTCGCGATATCACGGGTGGTCTGCCACGCGTCACCGAAATCTTCGAAGCACGCAAGCCGAAGGATCCAGCCGTTGTGGCTGAACTCGACGGAATCGTTGAGATCTCCAAGGACCGCAAGCGAGGCAAGCGATCGATCGTTGTTCGCAGTGAAAGCGGTGAAGAAACTGAACACTTGGTTCCGCCGGGCAAACGCTTTATGGTTACCTCAGGTGACACTGTCAAAGCGGGACAGGCGCTCGTTGAAGGACCTCTTGTACCTCACGACATCCTGCGTGTTAGCGGCGAAGAAGCGGTTCAACAGTATCTTGTCCACGAAGTACAACAAGTCTATCGCCTCCAACGCGTTGAGATCAGTGACAAGCACATCGAAATCATTATCGCACGCATGCTGCGTAAGGTTAAGATCACGAATGCTGGCGACACGAACTTGTTGTCCGGATTGGTAATGGATCGATTTGAATTCAAACGTCACAACGATCAACTCGCCAAATGCTTGAAGATCTCCGATCCAGGCGATACTGAATTTGCACTTGGTGCCATCGTTCCAAAGGAAGCCTTTGAAACCTCCAATGCACAATGCGAAGCATTGGGTGGCAAGCAAGCCAAGGGAAAGAAGCCTAAACCGGCTCACGGCGAAGTCCAGTTACTTGGTATCACCAAGGCGTCGGTGCAAAGCAATAGCTTTATTTCGGCAGCCAGTTTCCAGGAAACAACCAAGGTGTTAACCGAAGCGGCATTGGCGGGCAAAGTCGACAGGCTAGTTGGACTTAAGGAGAACGTAATCTTAGGTCACTTGATTCCAGCCGGTACGGGCTTCCGCGTTTTCCAAGACTCCGAGGTTAGTTACCGCAAAGAAGCCTTGGAGGATTTAGTAAACCGAGGTACTGCAGCGGCTGAACAGAGTTTCCCATTATTGGCAGACGCACCTCGCCCACAGGCAAGTGCAGAAGCAGCGCCAAAGCCGCCGGTTTCGGACGCTGAAGTCAATGAAGAGTAGAGCCATCCACTTTTAACTCAATAGTACAATAGGTAAAAAGGGGCGTGCAATGCATGTCCCTTTTTTCGTTGTTCTGTTTTTTCGTTGTTCCAAACGAACACGTTGCGCCAGCAGTGAAACGGCGAGTAGGGTGAATCGAGGTAAATATGCCAGACTCACCCTATTCGCTGTTTGGATTGCAGTCTGGAGTATCTTAAGTCCCCAGCGGGTGCTACGGCCTATTTCAAATTGGGGTACAATCCAGATTGATTTCTTGCTCTATCGTTGGCACTTCTAGGCGGCAATTCCATGCGAACTCTAATAGCTTTTGCAATCTTCCTAATTTTCTTTTTGCATCCATTGTCGATCCGTTTCGCAGGGGCGGACGAACCTGTTGTTCGGAAAATGTTGCCTTCTACGACAGCGATATATGTCGAGGTGAAATCGCTTGAATCGGTTTTAGAACACCCACTTTCAAAAACCTTACAGGACTCCACGGCATTCAAAAAACTTTGGCGCTTGCCCGAGGTGATGAAATTGCGAGGTGGGCTAGTCCTTTTTGAGTTTGCAATCGGTGACAAGGTGGATTCGTTGGCCAAGAATTTGACCGCCAACGGATTCCATTTCGCAGTCGACAAAACCACTGAGGGAGCTGTATTGCTCGCGTGCACCGAAAGTCAGGAGTGGACAGACGAGTATTTGCAAAAGCTTGTGAAGCTAGCCAGAGCAGACGCTAATTCCAAGAATCAGTCCGATCCAATTCAAGAGTTCGAATATCGCGGAATTCGCTGCTACGAATTTCAAAAAGTGATTGTCGGGAGCATTGGCTCGATCTTGCTCGTCACGAACAAGAATGAACTCGGCAAGAGTATCATCGACCGTCATCTGGATTCAACCGACGATCATCTCCTAGGCAATTCCCTTTTTCAGCGTGCATGGATGTCGAATGCTCAACACGAACTGAAGAATTCTGAGGAAAGCTTCGTCAAAGCATTTATTGACCTCGACACGTTGAGGAATGCGGGCGTCGCCAAAGATTTGTTGATGGGTAAGTCCTGGGACTTTGCGGGCGAACTTATTCTTGGTGGAGTATTGGCTTCGATCCAAAAAACAAGTTTTGCGGCTGGAGAACTCTTTCTCGCAGAGAACAAATTATCCATGCAACTTCGTATCCCTCATTCAAGGGAATGGACAGAGAAATCACGAACATTTTTTGTAGGGCCAATGGGCAATGGTCACGCATCGTCCTTGATAGACAGTTCAGGTTGGATGGCCAGCTTGATCGCGTATCGGAACCTCACTGAATTATGGCTTCGAGCGGGTGACCTGTTCAATGAAAAAGTGAACGATCAGTTAGCGCAAGCGGACAATACTCTCACTACCTTGTTTTCTGGAAAAGACTTTGGAACGGATATCCTGGGCGCAATTGAACCACAAATCCAATTGTTGGTGACCGAACAAAAGTTTGAGCCGTCGAATGCCCCAGCGATCCAACTGCCGAGCTTTGGGCTCGTCGCAAAACTTAAAGACCCTCTGATGAAGAATGAACTTAAACGAACCTTTCAAAGTTTCATTGGCTTTCTGAATGTCACCGGTGCCATGCAGGGAAATCCTCAACTGGATTTGGACTCGGAATCTATCGACGGTAAGCAAATTTACACTGCCACGTACATACGCGAGGGGGACAAGCAATACGAGAACGGACTTCCTATTCAATTCAATTTCAGTCCAACACTTGCCTTTGATGACGATTTAGTTTTTATCGCGAGTACGAACACGCTTGTAAAGAAGGTTGCGATAAACTCAACGAAACAGAATGAAGCGGAAACTCTTGCAAAGAACAATACAGTCTTAGAAGTCAACTTTAAGTCTTTGCAGAATGTATTGGAAGCCAATCGTCGCCAGTTGGTCTCTCAAAACATGCTCGAAAAAGGCCACAGCAAGTCAGAAGCCGAGAAAGAAACAGACACATGGATGAGTCTTCTATCTTTGTTGCGAACAGGAACTGCGGTGCTTCGATTCGACGATCATGTTCACCTCAAGTTTGAACTCGAAATCAATTCGGATCGGTAGGCGAGAATGGAGGACAGATACCGACGCCAAAAAGCCTTTGTAGAGATAGGTGAAAGTGGACAATTGTTGTTGTCAAACGCGAGAGTCGCCATCTGCGGGATGGGAGCTCTCGGTGCGATGGTTGCCGAACGCCTGTGCCGATCCGGTGTTGGATTCATGCGTTTAATTGATCGCGATTGGGTCGAACTGGACAACCTTCCTCGACAGACTCTCTATACAATGCGGGATGCTGTGGAAATACGCCCGAAATCAATCGCGGCGTTTGAACATCTGACCGCAATCAACCCAGAAATCCGGTTAGAGCCTATCGTCGAGGATCTAACTCATCTCAACGCCGAGAAATGGCTGTCCGATGTCGATTGCGTTATCGATGGCACGGACAACTTTGAAACGCGTTACCTTATCAACGACCTTTCCGCCCGATGTCGAATTCCTTGGGTTCATGCGGGTATCGTTGGTGCTTCTGGTCAGTCGATGGCTTTTGTTCCAGAAAAAACGGCTTGCTTTCGTTGCTTGCTACCTGAACCGCCACCGGTGGAACAAATGCAAACCTGCGACTCGGCGGGCGTCCTTGGAGCGGCTGTCGGCGTCATCGCGTCATGGCAAGCAATGGAGGCAATCAAAATTCTATTGAAAAAGGAAATTGCTGGCGATGGTTTTTTAAGAGTCTTTGATCTATGGGCTGGCGAAGTCCGAAAAATTCGAGTTCCTCGCAATTTAACAAGCGATTCCCCTGTTTTTCAACCTGGCTGCAGAACCTGCGTTCAACATCAATTCGATTTTCTAGACGGCAAGATGGGGACTCATGCGAGAGTTCTTTGTGGGCGAGGGGCGGTGCAGCTCCAATCGTCTGGCCGAGGACGCTTGGACCTAGCACTACTCGCAAAACGCCTACGGCAGGAAGGACAAGTTACCGAAACACCGTTTTTGGTTCGTTTCACCAACCTACCTTATGTTATAAGTGTCTTCGGAGACGGCAGAACAATCGTTCAGGGCACGGAAAACCCGGACGAAGCAAGAAAAATTTACGCTAGATGGGTCGGCGGCTAGTGGTTTTTTGGTATTTTAAAGGCCCTTGAAGGGTAGAGTTTTGCTTAGACAGCAGCAAAGCGTCTCACCTGGGGGAACTCGCATGTTACCATTTTCGCGACGAGGGCTGAGGCGAAGAAGTATTGGTACTTCCGTTCTACAGTAGTACGTCGCTAGGAAGCAAAGAATACGATGCGTTACGCGTTTCGACTTGCAGAATTATTAGGCCATACACCAGACCGAAGGAAGCGACCAGGCACAATCAAAGCCATTGTGGAGTACACAGGCTTAGATCGTCATCAGGTTGCGGCGCTTCTCAAAAATGAAGCAAAGTACATCCCGATCGAGGCACTTTCTCGTTTATGCGATTACTTGATCGAGCATGGGTATGCCCGTGCCGAAGAGTTGCCAGGTGCTCTCTTTGCAATAACGCCAGAGAACTTTTGGGAAATGCTGGCTAGGCGTTCCCGCTTAGAGATCTGCGTCGGTGTCCGGCGTCCACCGGATGACGAGTCAGCTGACACGGCTTGGATTGTCGCTTCAGATAGTGTCTTAGCGGGCGAAGTTCTAAATGGCGTGTCAACACTGGGTGGAACCGCAAAAGCGATTTCGGCAAAGAAAGGGGGTGGCAAGGAGATGCCGCACATTGAGCACTTGCGACAAACTTTGGTTTGGAGTCCGGGCACGATGAATGTTGAGCAAGTGCATGCTCGAGCTCAAAGCGTTTACGACGGTTTCTCAGAGATGGGTGGCGACAAGGCCATGGTCTGTCTCGGGTCGGTAAAGAGCAACCCGACAGTGGAACTTGTTTTGGCCAATGCGTTCGGTTGCGATGCATTTGTCACGCAAGACAACGTCTCCAAAGCGACAGAACGAGCGTGTCCGTTCTTCTTGCGATATCGAGATCGCGATCCGCATCCTCCTGCATGTTCAGCAGGTATGCAACTTAGCAAGAGCGAGAGAGCTGAGGAGGCAGGTCTCTACTACGAAACTGCAGATGGAAGTTGGGCATTCGCTGGCGGGGCTACTCCAGGTAGGGACGCTGCACTGGTGTTCTACATTTTCCGTGAGTCGCTCGGTCGACTTGAGATGGTGCTAAGTGGGTTCTCTGGCCGCGCAACGCGATTGCTGGCTCGAACGCTCGCTCACCGGGCCGAAGATTTTTGGCCACCGATTTTTCATGAAAACTACCTTCAAATTGGCGCGTATCTTGTTCAGTACGAAGCGGCCGAAGGGGGTGACGACTCCTTGGACATTTTATCTACCGATACTATGGCGAATGCCATTGTGATTCCATTGCCGACCGAAGCGATTGCAAGACGATTAGGCAAGGGCTCTCATCCTGGATGATCGGAGCATCGTGTTCGCAAGCTACAGGCACTCCTAAGCTGGACCTCTCTGTCCAGCTTGGTCGATTGGCCTTGAAGAATCCGGTCCTTGTTGCGTCGGGAACTTTTGGATACGCGAAGGAAATGGCTGGAGTTATACCGCTGCCGGAATTAGGTGGCATCCTTCCAAAAACGATTACTCAAAATCCTCGGCCCGGTAATGCGCCCTGGCGGACGGTAGAGACGAGCGCGGGACTTCTCAATGCAATCGGTTTGGACAATGATGGCATCAATTATTTCCTAGCTAATCATTGGCCTTATCTCAAGAGTACCGGTGCAACAATAATCGTAAGTATCGCTGGCAAATCACTGGATGATTTTGTCCTACTTGCACAGCGGCTTAGCGAAGCGCAGGGACTTGAAGCGGTTGAACTGAACGTTTCCTGCCCCAACGTTTCCGGTGGCGTCGATTTCGGAACAGATGCCAAACTCTGTTACGAAGTAGTCCGTAGCGTTCGTAAAGTCCTCGACTGTGCGATCGTAACCAAGCTTACGCCAAACGTAACGCGCATCGTGGATATCGCGAAAGCAGCAAAAGATGCTGGCACGGACGCTGTGACCTGCATCAACACGGTGCTTGGGATGGCGGTCGATTGGCGAAAACGTAAACCCATGCTTGCGAATGTTGTCGGCGGACTCAGCGGGCCAGCAATCAAACCGATTGCGCTTAGATGTGTTTATCAGGTTGCCACCCAAGTCGGCGTGCCGGTGATCGGGGTCGGAGGAATCGCCAACATGGATGACATGATGGAATTCCTGGTTGCAGGAGCGTCTGCGATCCAGATTGGTACTGCAAACTACTACGATCCATTGGTCAGCATCAAACTTATCCGCGGCTTACCGGATGCTTTGGCGTCCATCGGTGCGACATCAGTACGAGAAATTATTGGGACATTGAAAACGTAACGTCTGTGCATGTTACAAACACTCACTTGATTGAATTGAAAAATGCGAGTTTTGAGCGGGATCCAGCCTACAGGTCGTTTCCACTGGGGTAACTATTTTGGTGCGATCAAGCAGTACATTGATTTTCAAGAAGCACATGACGGCTACTACTTCATCGCAGACTTGCATGCCCTGACAACAGTGCGAGAACCGGACATCTTGCGAGGCTACGTTAACGACGCAGCTTTGGATCTGCTGGCCCTCGGTTTGGATCCGGAACGTGCAACTTTGTTTGTGCAATCGGACGTCCCTGAGGTATCGCAATTGTGTTGGCTGCTGATGACTGGCGCACCGCTTGGTCTGCTCGAACGTTGTCATGCTTTTAAGGACAAAACGGCAAAGGGACTTCGGGCAGACGTCGGCCTTTTCACTTACCCGGTTCTGATGTCTGCCGATATCTTGGCTTACGATTCTAACTGGG
The DNA here is from genome assembly GCA_043757575.1 of Pirellula sp. GTDB lineage: Bacteria > Planctomycetota > Planctomycetia > Pirellulales > Pirellulaceae > JBKCUI01. The sequence continues at coordinate 1,500 of JAYVPE010000135.1, read as the reverse complement.
TCCCTGTTGGAGAAGACCAAGTGCAGCACATTGAGGTTTGTCGCGACCTGGCTCGCAGTTTCAACTCGCACTTCGGCGAGGTCTTTACTATGCCGGAAGCAAAGATTGTGCCAGGTGCCGCGAAAGTGCCTGGTACTGACGGCGAGAAGATGAGCAAAAGCTATAACAATACGCTTGGTCTGTTTGAGGATCCAAAAGAGTTGCGTAAAAAGATTATGCGCATTAGCACAGACTCGCGTCCAATGGAGGACGCGAAAAATCCGGAGACGGATCACCTCTTTCAACTCTATCGTTTATTTGCTACGCCAGAGCAGATCGACGAATTGCGTGCCATCTATTTGCGAGGTGGGTTTGGATATGGCGACATCAAGAAGCGATTGGCAGATGTCGCGGAGGCGTTTTTGCTACCTGCCCGTAAGCGCAGGAGTGAACTGGAAAGCAATCCTGCATTGGTGAAAGAGGTCCTTCGCAAAGGCGCAACCAAAGCACGCGAGAGAGCCAGCACCGTTTTATTGCGAGCCGAACTAGCCTGCGGTCTCAAGTCCTAATGCCGTAAAGTCACAAACTCGCAAGTACCAAATCCCGATAAAACGAGCACTACCAATTTAAAAACGATGAACGGTTAACTGAAATCTGCGGTCATCTGCGAAATCTGCGGACCGATATCGAAGTTTATTTTCATCCGCAGATTGCACAGATTCTCGCAGAGTGATTGAGCCTATTGGTATCGGCCGCAAATGAGGCTTAGGCTAAATGTCCGTTCTAGATCGGTTTGTTCGATTCGCATTTTCCCAATCGGTAGCCTAGAATGTATTGCTGGAGAGTCGTTCTCGCTAATCTGAAGGTGGACTCATGGCAACAGATATTCGTACGAATCAAGCAATGTCGGTAAGCGAGCCTGCGCCATTGCCAATGGAACATCGGCCTTCGGTTGAGCATCTAGTTACGGAGGATGACACGCCCGTGGATAATATCTTTTCCGAGAAGCAACAGCGACTGTTGACGGAGCCACTTTACACTAGCTGGAGTAGCGACGTTCCTTTTTTGGCATTGGCCAACGTTGGTTTGTTTCACTCTGTCCGAGTCCCACCCTACGTGCCCGATATGCTGTTTAGTTTAAACGCGCGATTACCGGAGAATCTATTCCCCAAATCCAATCGATCCTACTTTGTATGGGAATATGGTAAATCCCCTGATGTTGTAATCGAAATTGTTTCCAACCGCGAGGGAAATGAAGATGGGGACAAGCTGCTGGGTTACGCGCGAATGGGAATTCCCTTTTATATTATCTATGACCCGGAACTATGGTTGCGAAGCGAGAAATTGAGATTTTACGAATTGCGTGGTGGTCTATACGAACAGCTCCAAGGTGAGTCACATTTGATGCCATCGATCGGTTTAGGAATCACACTTTGGAATGGTAACTTCGAAGGGCACCAGGATCGGTGGCTACGTTGGACGGATCTGACCGGCAACCCCATAGCCACAGGGGCCGAACGG
>JAYVPE010000134.1:0-9044 GCA_043757575.1 Pirellula sp. | reverse complement strand
GGTGCCGATACTTTTGTTAATGGTCCAGGTGCAGTTACTGGCGCTATCAATATGGGAGGTGGTGCGGACAACGATGTGTTCCAGAACTTCGGTTCGATCACTGGCACCATCGATTTCCGTGGCGACATTGGGGCAGATACGTTCACCAATTTCGCAGGTGGCTTGTTGACAAGTGTCACGATGAATGGTGGCGCGGACAACGATGTCTTTTTGAATTTCGGGATCGCGGATAGCGTCACCATGAATGGCGGAGCGGACAACGATGTCTTCGCCAACGCTGGAACGATAACCGGTCTGATCGATTTCCAAGGTGATTCCGGAATCGATACGTTTGTGAACGATATACGAGGAATTGCAGGGATCATCGACATGGGCGGCGGTGCCGATGCAGATTATTTATTGAACTATGGGCGGGCTCGGTCCATCTCGTTCATGGGTGGTACAGGCAACGACACGATGCTGGTCGACGGTGTGGTTGAGGGAGCAATTTTCTTCAATGGAGACTCAGGTGCGGATGTGCTGATCGACTCGGGGACGGGCTTCCTCGTCAATGGCCTCCCGACGACTACGATCCGCTTCCTCGGTGGCAGCGACTTGGATGCTCTTCAGAATAATGCGAGTAATATTCTGCTGATCGATTTCCAAGGTGACGATGGCGCTGATGTTTTCCAGAACAATGGCGAGGCGGTGCGTCAGATTCGTTTTATAGGTGGAATCGGTGATGACACGTTCGAGAACAATGCTTCTAAAGTGACAAACATTCGTTTCGACGCAGGGGATGGCAACGACCGGTTGTTCAATGACGGGAACGAAGTCACCGGTATCGAATTCATTGGTGGTAACGACCTCGATGCCTTGCTCAATACGGGATCCTTTGTTTCGCAAATCACAATGAGCGGAGGTGCCGATAGCGACTACTTCATCAACTCGGGGAATCAAGTCTCGGGTGTGACGTTCGATGGCGGTGTCGGCAATGATCAAGTTCAGAATTACGGCAAATTGCTTTCGCAAGTCACTTTTAACGGTGGCGACGGCAACGATTTGTTTCGCAATCGAAGCTCGGCTGAAGGTTCTTCGCGATTGACATTCAACGGCGACATCGGTGCAGATACTTTCGTTAACGAGGCTTCCTCGGTCTCACTGATCACCATGACAGGTGGAGCTGATAACGACGTCTTTCTAAATTTTGGATTGAATACGACAAACGTTGATTTCAGTGGCGATGCGGGAAATGATACTTTTCAAAATAGTGCGGATGATTTTGCGCAAACAAGCAGCTTGACCGTTCCAGGTGCACGCTTTGTGGGTGGCGATGGAAACGATCAATTCTTTCAGCGAGGCGATCGTTTCGGATGGTTGGACTTCAATGGTGGCAACGGTCTGGATCAGTTCAATGTGGGTGGCATTAGCGGTGCTCGCGTAACGTTTGCTGGTGGGAATGACATTGATACGCTTGTCAATTTCAGTGACAACTTGAGCTTGATCGACTTCTCAGGTGACGATGGTGCAGACTCCTTCGTAAACATTGGCAACTTTCTTTCTGAGGCCCACTTCCGTGGCGGATTGGGTGATGACAAAGTTGACAACCGAGGATCGGATCTAGGTTGGCTTGAGTTTGTGGGTGGCGATGGCAACGACTTCTTGAACAACAATGGGGCCAGGATTGCACGCTTGCAGTTGATTGGCGGCAACGGAGCGGACTCCATGCTCAACCGCGGCAGCGATGTCAATTCCTTAGAATTCGATGGTGGCGATGGTGCTGATTCGCTCAACAGTATCGGCAGCGGGTACAGTTCGGTTCAGTACTTGGGAGGGTTGGGTGATGATACATTGGTCGTTAGCGGTGTCGGCAAAGCGACTGCTGTCATCAATGGCAACACTGGGCCTGGCAACGACGTGGTCGCGCTCAAGGGCTCTTACCAGATGGCGACAATCGATGGTGATAGTGGCAACGATCGCTTCCATTTATTTGGAGATGGCGGATTAACGATCAACGGTGGTGTAGGCAACGATCAGTATTACTTCATTGGAAATCCAACCGCACAAGTCTCCATTTCGGAGCCAGCCAATGCTGATCAGGATTTATTGAGTTTCGCATCGTTTACCGGTGGTGGCATCACGCTTGATTTGGAAGTGAATAGTCCCCAGCCGTTATCGCTCACCAGCCATTTAAGTTTGACTTTATTGGGGAACACGACAGGGATCGAAGATGTTATCGGCACGGTGGGGCTTGATACGATCTACGGCAACGCCCGCTCAAATCGTCTGCTTGGGGCGGAAACGAGGACACTCACTGCTTCGACAGCGGCTGTGAGCGGCGTGCCGCAGCAATGGGTGTTGCTGGATTTCGAGAGTTCGACAGATGCTGGAGAGCACGTGTACACTCAAGCGGAACGCGATCAGATTCAAGCTCGCATCGCATATGATTACCAGGGCCCAGGTGGTGCATCCGATCCTTGGTTCCATGTCTATTTCACTCAAGTGCGATCGCAAATCCCGACAAATGTTGGCGCGAACTACGCTACGATCTACTTCAATCGCACACCCGAGACGGGCACTGGGGGCGGCCATGCAAGCGACCTTGATTTCCGAAACGTGAGCCTCCAAGGAGACGCGGAGGTTCAGGTCAACGGCATTGTGGGGGCGGCTGGTTTCCCAGAGGCAACCAGCGAAAACTTTATTGCTTTGTCGACCAAAATCGGAGCTCACGAACTTGGACATCTGTTGGGATTGCGTCATGAGGATGCAATCGGGCCGATCGGATACGGATTGCATTCGCCTCCAGGCAACGCCGACTACAAGCCCGCGTTTACAGGTCCATCGGCTGGCTACGATGCGTTTGATCACTTGATCGGATCGCCTGCCACGGTGGGCTCGGATCGTTTCAATGATTTGCGGCAATTATTCTTTGGCGAGCGCGAAGCGGTGAAGCTGGCATTCATTGAATCGGGAACGACCATCCAAGAGAGTTCGGCGCATTCGACTTTTTCCAGTGCTCAATCGATCAATTTGCTCTCGATGAGCGTGCCCAACACGCTCAGCTCCGGTTTCAATGCCGGTAAGCAATTTGATGTGGCGGCGCTCAATGTCATGGGCTCCATTGTCTTGGATTCGACTGGCAAAAGCCAAAGTGATTGGTATTCTTTTGCGGGCAAAAAGGGGGATCTCATCAATCTTGCGATCTACTCGGCTGGTTTATCGCGATTGACGACGCACACGCAAACGATTGACTCGATCCTGCGAGTTTATAATGCGAGTGGTGTTTTGGTTCCCTACTATGATGGAGTAGCCGTCAACGACGACCAATTCGAGCCGACCGATTCGAGCTTGACCGACTTGGTCTTGCCTGCCGATGGAATCTATTACATCGAGGTCGACACGTTCGCGCGCGATGCAAACGATCCGCTTGCCAATCCTGCCAATCCGCTTAGCCCATTGAATCCGAACTATGTTCCGCCGGGATTGACGCCACAAGAGATCAACAACGTGGTTCGAGATCGCATTGCACAGTTTCAAGACGCACTATTGGATACCGACACAGGCAGCTATGAATTGTTTGTGTATCGGTTTGCGACCCGAACCACGAATGCCGTTGGAGATGTGTTGGTAGGGCGAGGTGGAGTCGATAGTCTGGACGGTGGCCCAGGCTCAGATTATTCCTTGAGATTCGGAACGCTGCCAACGTCCGCGACGTCGCTCGAAGGGAATACATATACCGCGACTATTCCATTTAGCAACCCTGGCGCGGCTACTTGGACGGCCAGCGTCAATTATGGCAATGGAGCAATCATCAACTACTACGGCTTCTCGCCGTTGACTGGTATTCCTCTTTCGCATCTTTACGCGAATGATGGAATTTACACGATCACGATCAGATTGCAGAACGACGATGGAGCAGCCATCAGCGGGTCGTATTTGATTGTGGTAAACAGCGTGACCAATGTCAACGAAAGATACATTCAGACTCTTAATGCGACGGCCTGTGGATCAATGACGCTCAGCGGCAATGCGCAGATCAACGTCAACGGGCCTGTCGTCGTCAATTCGAGTTGCACCTCGAGCGCGGTTTCTCTTAATGGAAACGCGCGCATCTCAGCCACTCAAGTCCGCATCGTGGGTGGCGCTCAAGTCACTGGAAATAGTACTATTTCACCGTCGCCAACTAGCGGTTCGCTTGCAACTCCGGATCCATTGGCATTGCTCGCAGCACCATTGGGAAGTCCAGCAAGTTCAGCCCTGAGTTGCAGCGGGAATTCGATCAGGACAGTCAGTCCTGGAAGCTATACCAGCATCAACGCCTCAGGCAGTTGTCGTATCACATTCCAACCTGGAATATACATTATCTATGGTGGCGGCATGAACGTCAGCGGCAACGCCAGTGTTACTGGTTCGGATGTGATGTTCTACAATGCTGGTAGCAATTTCCCAAGTCTCGGAGGAAATTTCGGCAGTATCAACTTGAGCGGTACTGGAACCTTCAATCTGAATCCTCGGACCACCGGGGTCTATTCTGGTGTAACTTTCTTCCAAGCCCGCGACAACGCGAAAACCTTGTCGATGAGTGGCAATGCCATCGGGATGAAAGGAACCGTGTATGCACCCAAGGCTCAGCTTTTGGTCAGCGGCAATGGCCAGCTTCAAATGACGCTCATCGTGGATCGTTTGAACATGAGTGGCAATGCGATCAGCTCCTTGATCGTGGGTGCATCGAATCCAAACGTCGGACTGACGATGACTCCAAGTCTCGGGCAGCTCAATGCGAACGTATTGCGAGTTTCGATCGATAGTAGCACAGCACTCGCATCCCGCGATCCACTCGATCGCATTCGCGATGCCATCCAAACCATCAATTCCGACTTTGGTCTGTATGGCGTCCGTTTAGTCGAGATTGATAGTGAACTTGACAGTGCCGATATTCGTCTGCGACTGAGCGATACAAGTGCATGCGGAGGACTTGAACAAGGCATCTTGGGTTGCTCAACCAAATGGGGTGATATCACGCTCGTTCAAGGCTGGGCTTGGTACGCAGGTGCAGATGAGAATGCGATCACAACCAGCCAATTCGACCTGCAAACGATCGTCACGCACGAGGTCGGCCACTCGATTGGATTGGAGCATAGCAGCGATGTGAATTCGGTCATGTATGCCCGATTGCAACAAGGGGTCGCACGCCGTGGATTTACCGATCACGATTTTGCGCTTCTCAGACAGGAACAGAGCGATGTCGATTCGGAGCATGATTCTTTCCATGGCTTGCATGTATGGGATTTCGGTATTATTTCGGGCGCAGATGCCTCACCCATGCGCATGTTCATGCCGATGATTCCGTCGAATACTAACGAGACACGGCGAGCGGTTGATGCTATCATGGACGGTTGGCCGAGAGGTCAAGCGAGCGCGGGCCTAGGGCTGTTATTGCAGACGCGAGACTCTGCAAAACAGGCAATGCCGCAAGCAATCCCTAGTGACGTAAGATCGACTATACTGAAACTTGGCATAACCGATTCCCCAAAGACCCTGGCCGATATCGATTCGATCTTTGAGTCTATAGGTGAAGGAAGCTTAGACACGGTCGGACTCATTGGAAAGCGAACACGGGAGGCTCGAGGATGGTAGGCGGTGGTAGAGCGAGAGAAACGGTTCGTGAAACCCAAAACGACTTAAACCATTGCAGTGAAACTGAATGAGCCAACCCCCTCCTGAGGAACGTAAGGAAACCGATCCCAAGCTGAACCATTCCGATAAGCCGACCGACGGGTTTGGGGAGGCGGACACAGTCATCCCGATCGACTTGAGCTCGCTTCAGGAAACTCTTGCCCCAACTTCGATTGGAGCCACGCAAGACTTCGTGGTTGATTCAGGCGCGACAGCCGACTTTACGGCAGAGTCCACTCCGAATCAAAAGCACAAACAGCATGCCATGCCCAAGATGATCGGCGGCTACGAGATCAAGAGAATCTTAGGCCGCGGTGGCATGGGGATTGTCTACAAAGCCAAACAGAATAAGCTTGACCGTATTGTTGCGTTGAAGATGGTGTTGGCGGGCTCGCACGCTTCGCCCGAGCAACTCCTACGGTTCATTGCGGAGGCCAAAGCAGTTGGCCATTTGCAGCATCCCAACATCGTTCAGATCTTCGACGTTGGCGAACACGAGGGTCTGCCATTCTTTTCGCTTGAGTATGTCGACGGGGATAGTCTCGACAAGCGTTTACAGGGCAAACCGCTCGCGCCGGTAGAAGCGGCCAAGCTTATGGAGATACTCAGTCGAGCCATGCAGTATGCTCACGACCACGGCATCCTGCATCGCGATCTCAAGCCCGCCAACGTGCTTTTGACTCAAGACGGTGTTCCGAAGATTGCTGACTTTGGATTGGCCAAAAGACTCGAGGACGCTGACGATTCGTCCAGCACGCGAACTGGGACAATCATGGGAACGCCCAGCTATATGTCGCCGGAGCAAGCCAGTGGAAGTGTCCATGAATTGGGGCCAGCAACGGATCAGTACTCACTTGGCGCAATGCTCTATGAGTTTTTGACAGGCCGTCCACCCTTTTTAGCAGCCAAGGCCGTGGAGACGATTCTAAAGGTTCTTCGCGAAGAGCCGGTGCCGCCCCGCCAACTGCAGTCGACCCTACCTCTGGACCTGGAAACCATCTGTCTCAAGGCCTTGCAAAAAGATCCACGGTCGCGCTACGGATCGTGCACGGAGTTGGCTGACGACCTGTCACGCTTTCTAAAAGGCGAGCCGATTTTGGCAAGGCCTGTTGGAACGGTTGAACGCACTTGGCGTTGGTGTCGGAGAAATCCGGTGGTCGCATCCTTGCTCGCCACTTCAATGCTCCTATTAGCAGGCACGGCGGGCGTTTCAAGTTATGCCGCAATGTCGCTATCCGCTAAGAACAAGGTTGTGGTTGCGGCAAACGAATTGGCGGAGACCCGACGATTGCAGGCGGTTCAAAAACAACTCGAGGCCGAAGAGAGCAAGAAGCTGGCTGAGCAGAATGCCGATGTTGCCAAGAAGCAGGCGCTCGGTTCGGTTCAGACAATTCAAAACTTGGTATTTGAAGTCAATCGAAAACTCAGTGACGCGCCCGCGACATTACCATTGAAAAAAGAGATCTTGCAGAAAGCGAAACTCAGTCTCGATCGCATTCCCCCACTGCTCATCGATCCCACCAAGACCAGCGTAGAGGCAACGGACTTAGCCTTTCATCAGGAAATGGGCAAACTATATTACGAACTAGGGGATGTGAAGAAAGCGACAGAGTTTGCAGAAAAATCAAAGCAAATTGCTGAAATGCGAGTGGTCGTTCGCCAGGGCTCGAATGCATCGCGTCGCAACTTAGCGGGTGTCTTAGAAAAACTTGCAATCTATTCCCAAGAAGCTTTTCGCGACCTACCGGCTAGTATAAAAATGTCGGAGGAGGCGCTGCGCATCCGACAAGAAGTGATAGACAAGCCCAAGCGTGATCCCGATTCAAAGGTGGAAGAAGACGAAGTTTATGGCATCTTCTTGGATTCCGAGTTGGCAGAAAGCCACGCCAATGTCGCAACAGGATACTTGAGAATAGGAAACGTAGCCAAAAGTTCTCAACACTTCGGTATCTCGAAGCAGTTGCGTCAAAAAGTGATTGACACGATCAAAAGTCGACCTGACATCGTGCCGATTCTTGCCAAGTTTCAACAGAGTTCACCTGCGATGGTCAGCTTAATCACGACCAATGCCTTGAGCAAATCACAACTCGCAACGGGGGAAATTGCCTACCGCGAAGGAAAACTCGAAGAGGCTCTTGCTGAGTACCAAAGCGGAATCGAGTTGTGTGAACAGTTGGTGAAAATTGCGCCGCAGGTACTGAGAGTCGAACTAGCTAGAGCTGTCGGTAACTTGGGCGACCTGTACGTACATCGACAAGAATTTTCAAAGGCGAAATCGGAATACAATCGAGCTCTTACCTTGACCGAGGAGATGGCAAAAGCGGATCCGGACCGCGTTATAAACGATCGTTACCTTGGGCTTCACAATTATCGACTCGGCTGCTTGGAAGACACACTTGGAAACACTAGCGAATCGGAGGAGTACTTCAAAAAATCATTGGCCCATCATCGCAAAGTCTTTGACATCGATAACATCAATGAGAGGCGGCACGCTGAGCTGATGTTGGCGCTTGCAAGGACTGCTAGCGTAACAGAGGCGTTTGAAATCGCAGATGCTTTCGCGGCTCGCCCCAATTTGGATAGTGAAATGCTGGTGGACGTTGCCCGTTGCTACGCTCAGTGTTCGAGACATGCAGGAGAAAGGGAGAAAGAATTCGTTTTGAAAGCTAGGGAAATGCTCGCCCGAGCACGTGCACAAGGTTTTGCGGACGAATTTTGGTTGCGCAATGAACTCGATCTGAAGCCGCTTTTTTCGAGTTGAGGGATCGTGTCTGTTCCCACGGGGGAGGCGATCCAGCTTTCGTTGCGATCATCGTGAAGTGTTCTGAAGGACTAACCTGAAATTACTCGTAGTCTTGCTCTGGTTCAGCCCAGATTTTACCATTCCCATCTTCATCAATTTGGACATGGATCGTATTCGCTCGGCAGCAAACTGGACAGTCCTCCACATACGTCTGGCGTGAGCCTTCCGTAAGGTCCAGCGGGATGATGATTTCTTCTCCACAGGCATCGCATACGTAGCTGGCTTCTTCCTGAGAAGAGGCTTTTCCCTTGCTTGAGGAATCCAAAGATGATTGGTGCTCGCCTTCGAGCCCCGGAAACTTCTTGCCTGACGCAAACAAGTTGCAGACCCACAGCATGACTGACAGAGAAGATTCATCGGCCAAGCGGTGATCACTTCCGATTTCAATCAACGTCTCTGGTGGTAGGTCGCTGCTGGCAACCAGTTCTTCGGAGTCCGCAAACGGAATCACTTCATCATTGCGGCTATGTAGGATCAGCGTCGCTGGCTTGAGTGTCTTGACAGTCCCCCATTTTTTCCAAGCAGGACATAGCAGAACCAGTGGCGTCGTATTGGAATTGATATTCAGAGCGACTGCACCGCCACG
>JAYVPE010000133.1:0-9046 GCA_043757575.1 Pirellula sp. | reverse complement strand
GGGGCTAAGAAGGAATTGGTCTAAACCACCAAAAATCCTTTATTCCGAAACGAAATAAACCTTCGCTGGCAAAATCAGCGAGGGTTTTTTCGTTTTTGTCCGCAAAATGTGGGGCAGCGGCTCCGTCCGCTGCCGGGGACAGCTCCGTCTGCTCACGAGAAAAACTCCCCGGGGACGTGCAACCGTACGCCTCCCCTAGAACATGACCATCTGTGCCATTCGGTATATCCGATCATTTCGACTCTCCACGATCTCGCCTACCGCCCCTGTCGGTTAAACATTTAGCATCACGCGATCCTTTGCCGATAACTCCACTCATGTTGTCGCTCAAAAAACATCATGTTGTGATAGCGGGGATCCTAGGAGGCTTCGCAATCGCCTTTCACGATTCCAAGGTCGCAGTTTGGCAACAAATGCAATCGAAGCTTGCTGCGCTCTCCAGTGGCACTCCGGGCGCGCTCGCAGAAACAGCCAATCGACCAGGGACTCTTGTCGCAGATCATGACAAACCATCAAGTCGACTTGTCTCAAATTCCACACTCGGTGAGCACCTCCCATCTGGCAATTTGATATCAGGTGCATCTTCCAATGCACGGTCGCCCACGATCCGCATCGCCTCTTTTAGCCTTGAAGCCTTCGGGGAATCCAAACTCAAAAAGGAAGCTGTCGTCGAGACAATCGTTCATATGATCCGACAGTTTGACGTAATCGCATTGCAGCATATTCAATCCAAGCAGCAAAACATAGTGCCTGAATTGCTCGACAAGATCAATCAAAGCGATCGACGCTACGACTACTGCATCGGCCCGCGCGTCGGCTCCGAATCCAACCAACAGCAGTTCGCATTTTTCTTCGATACCGATCGGATCGAAACGGACCGGTTGCAACTCTATACGATCGATGACCCACAAGCGTTGATCGAATTCGATCCACTGGTCGGCTGGTTTCGTTGCAAAGCCGTACCGATCGACAAAGCGTTTACGTTCACCCTGGTAAACCTGCGGCTTGATCCTTTAACGAACGGCAAGGAACTGAAACTGCTTCCAGACCTTATTAGAAGCATTCGGCAGGACGGTAGATCCGAGGACGACATCATCCTTCTAGGCAACTTTGGATATTCCGATAACGAAATGAGATCGCTTCAAAAAATCGGCATGCTCTTGGCGCTCGAGGGAATACCGACAACGGTCACCGGCGAAGCCATGCTCGACAACATTGTGTTCCCAGCCCGTGCAACCGACGAATTTACTGGCCGCACAGGTGTGATTGATTTTTTGCGGCAGTTAAATTTATCGATCGATCAAGCGTTTCAAATCAGCACCCACATGCCAATCTGGGCAGAATTCTTTGCCGCCGAAGGTGGTAGCCCAGGCTATACGAACTGAACGAACCCTGGCAAAGCGGGACCCCCGGATCGCCGGATCGCCGGTGCGCGGGTTAAACGAGTTGCAAGGGATTGCGAGTCGAAGTCGGTGATTGATCCAACCTCCGTTACGAACCCGCAAGCGTACGAAGTTTCAAAAAACTAGCCTTTCCGAGCCTAGACTTGAGTATGATGTGGAATAATCGTACATCTCCATCCCACCCCTTCACCGACACACGGTCTCCAAGATGACAGCACGATCGCCGTACTCCTACGCACCTTTGAAATGGACCTTTGCCTTTGTCGCAATTCTCACTTTTGCGATGGCAACGATTTCATTTTCCATAGCTCAGGAAAAGATCCTGCGTATCGGCATGATTGGCTTGGATACGTCCCACGCTCCTGCTTTTGCAAAACTCTGGAACAATCCCGACGCGATGGGACTGCTTGCCAAACAGCAAGTGGTCGTCGCGTTTCCGGGCGGCAGCCCCGACATTGAAAGCAGTCATACGCGGGTACCACAGTACACCAAAGACCTTGAAGCACTTGGCGTGAAAATGGTCGATTCGATCGATGCATTGGTTGCCCAAGTAGATGCGGTTGTCATCTCGAGTCTCGACGGCCGCAGACATCTCGAACAAGCAATACCTGTCTTGCGTGCTGGCAAACCGCTCTACATCGACAAACCTCTCGCTGGCTCACTCGTCGATGCCATCGCCATTCAAAAGTTGGCTGAGCTTCATAAAGTCAAATGGTTCAGCAGTTCATCCCTTAGGTTCAGTCCCAATGTTTGGAAATACCGAGCGGATCCAAAACTAAAGGGCCAAATACGTGGGGCAATCGCGTGGAGCCCATGTTCGCTAGAAGTGACCCATCCTGATTTGTTTTGGTACGGCGTGCATGGATGCGAAACTCTCTATACGGCCATGGGTACTGGATGCACGCAAGTTACGCGAATCACGACCCCTGGCACCGACTCTGCGGTGGGTATTTGGGATACGGGAAGGATCGGGGAGTTTCGAGGCTTACGAGAGGGAGCTAAAGAGTACGGCTTGGTCGTCTTCGGCGAATCGAAGGTCGAGGTCGGGGGCAAGTACGAAGGGTACGCGCCCCTGGTCGATGAAATAACCAAGTTTTTCGCCGGAGGAGAAGTGCCGATCGCATCTGAAGAAACGATCGAATTGTTCGCGTTCATGGAGGCAGCAGACGAATCGAAACGACAAGGTGGCTCGCCAATAAAAATTGCCGATGTCATGGCTAAGGCAACGAAAGAAGCCGAAAAAATTGTTGCCAGCAAACTGGTTCCTAGTAAATCGGAAACAAAGTAGGCAGCCAAGAAAAGCTCATTGCGACTGAAAGCCGGGATGGAATGAGCTGCGATTCCACTCCAAAACGTCGAAAGTTGTTTCGTGGATGCGACTTGGTTCCAATATCGGGCGCTTTTTCCATGACGCCATCGTCTCTAGGCCTCGTTCTTCACTCACCAATTTTGCATCCGTCCCAAGCCCAATTTGCTCCAAGCTGCCATTGCTCAATGTAACTGTCAAATAGTCCGAAAGCGTCAATGCGTCGTACACGTTGTCGGTACCTCGCAGATCAATCCATCGTGATAATTCATTGCCTTCGTCGGTCTGTTCCCAAATCTCCCAGTCATCGCATTCGGATGCATTCCATTCAATATAGGATTTGCTTCCTGAAAAAATACTCTCTCTGGCAGTGCGGACAAACGGAATGGGAAAGGGTTGCGAGTTGCTCAGGTTGGATCGCATCCACGCACGCTGAGTATAAGCGGTGACGCTTCGAAAATCGATTCTCAACGGCACGCCCGTTCGCACAGCGTTTCGGCTACCACTCAATTCGAACATCGAACCCGAAATTGCCAGCCAACTGTTTTCGATTTGCACTTCAGTACGAATGGGAATTGGCATTCGTAACCAATCGCATTGCCCTCGTACGGACATTTGGTGGCCACTAACGCTCGCAGGAAGTTTCGCAACATTGCTCGATAATGGATCTCCAAAGCTATCTTGCAATCCAGAGTCAATCACAATGATCGATGGCAATGCCGCCCTGTTCAAAGCGATCGAGGAGTTCAATGCGGTTGAGGCGTCTAGTGAAGTGGAACCGTATGAATTCGGATCATGCTGTACTGTGATGGAGCAATTATTAAACTGGAGCAGGCCATTGGAACGTATCGAAAAAAGCGAGCGACGCCGAGACATTGAGCTTGCTCGCCAAATTACATCTAAATCTTGCAATATGAGTTGGTTGCCAAAGCACTCAAACCACGCAAGTGTGGAAACGGGATCGGATGGCGACTCAAATCCATCGATATTCCATTGACATCGCTGCCCACGATCGCTTTGAATGGTTAGATTTGAATTAACAGAGATTGTCGACTTCAAACTCGCCAGCGATGTCGAAATGAAAGGTGACTTAATAACGATCCGATTTATTTTGGGCTGGTTGCCGGCGAGTTCGATTGCTTGCTCAAGTGATCGAACGATCAACGCATTTTTGTCTCTATCAATCGCAGCGTCTGGGTCGACGATTAGCGTTTCGAGATCCGCAGAGTCTTCCGAAGGCGTTTTCGCAATCTTTAAGGAAGGATTTACAGTTATTGGCGGCACAGCTTCAGTGGCTATAGGATTTTTCTTGGATGGCTCGGATGGCCTTTCGTGTTTTCCCAATAGGGCAGTCCGACCGCTATCGTCTGTGTCCGAGCCTGCTTCGGATGAGGGCGTTGCAATTTGAGGGAAGTCCATCAGTGGGCGAGGAATAGGAAACGTCGCACTCAAGTAGCTGCTGCTATGCAACCAAAGAGTGGTTCCGAAGATGGCAGTGAGCGAAATGAGGAGAGGGAGTGTGGCTTCTAGCCAAGTACGCTGCGCTGCGGCTGGGAGGTTGACAGCATTATCGGACGAGCTCGCCCACGCCAACCCTTCTAGTTCGGCAAGCGTTCGCAGGTCATGAATCAAATCAGTAGGCTCAAGGTACCGATCCACTGGTTTCTTGGCCAGCATCTTACGCAGGATCGCAATCATCGAATCGCTAAGATCTGCTCGGAAAAGCCTTGGATCGTCGGGCATCTTGGTGCCGTGCATCAGAAGTTTTTGAAGAGCGGTTCCCTCCGGAAAGGGTGGCTGCCCGGTTAGCAAAAAATAAAGAGTACAACCGAGCGAGTAGATGTCGCTACGAACATCCGCTTTTCGTGGGTCGTGCGCTTGCTCAGGCGATATATAGTCAAAAGTTCCGAGCGTAACACCGCTGGCCGTAAGATCGTTTGTTGACTTGTCGTATTCGGTGGTGCGGGCCAAGCCCATGTCTACCAGTTTGGCCTGGCCGAGTTGTGTGACCAAAATGTTCGAAGGCTTGATATCGCGATGGACCACTTTTCTCTCAAAGGCATGTTGCAACGCTTCGGCAACTTGGCGCGTCAAGCAAACCGCATCATCGATCGACAACAACCCTTTTTTAAGTACTAGTTCGCGAAGATTGGTTCCTTCCACAAACTCAAATACGATATAGCTCCAGTACTGCGTCTCACCGACATAGTAGACTCTTGCGATGTTGGGATGGTCTAATTTGGCGGCGCTTTGCGCTTCGACTCGAAATCGTCTCATCGCTTCGTCGTCGCGGTCAGCGTTCGGTACGACCTTGATCGCAACATCACGATCTAATTTTAAGTCGCGACCGCGGAAGACAGCTCCCATTCCGCCAGTGCCTACCAAGGATTCGATCAAGAAATGATCGAGTTGTTGACCGAGCAACTGCGAAGCGGTTTGCCGAAATCCCAATGACGAAAATGACTTATCCTGGCTTGGAGCTAGGCTGGGAGCATCTAAAAGCACGTCCTGCCGAATAATTGTTTTCTCAGAGTCCAGCCTTGCGAACTCAGCCCTGGGGTTTGGCTCAGGCTTGCTTTCAAAAGTGGATTCGACAGAACTGGACATGGAGATGCGTCAACGTAGGGAGTGGCACAAACGACTCGACTAGCACCATTCTAGACTAGACGTCGTGCTATAGCGACTTTAGATACTCGAGCAAATCTATTTTTTCCATCTCGGATAAGCCATTGGGATAGTCGTGTCCGGTAGCGGATTTCCCAGGCTGTGTTGTGTCAAAGTACCAACGTCGCTCTGCGGGTTTGAGTCGTTTGGGAATTTCGTCGATCAAATCAACCCGCAGACCCATTTTTTGGGTATCCAGTCCCAGCTCGATTCGTCGCCATAATGCTGGACGTTGCTCAGGATGCAACATATGCCAAAGCGTCGGAACACTGCCATTGTGCAAATAGGGAGCAGAAGCCCATACGCCATCAAGTGGTGGCGCCACATAACCATCAACGACAGCGATCGTATCCTGGCCACCAAGATTTGCAAACCAGCTCCTGCCATAGTTTTCTCGATGTTGAGGACTCAACGCGTCCAATCGTACGCGATCTGTACCGATATCATCAATGGGAATGCGTAGCTCTGGGTACTTCGAATTCTCTCCATACGAACCGTGGCACGCGGCACAGTTATTTGAAAACACTTGTTCGCCTCGTTGTGACATGGCTTTGTCCAATGGCAGCGGATATTTCGGTGGCCGCAATTCGGAGATGAATTCATAGACTTGGCTAAAGTCCTTTTCCCAACTCTTAAATTGCTCAGGGCCGTTTTGTCGGACGAGCATGAACTGCATAAGTCCTCGATGTCCTTTTTCCGCAAATCCATCAATGTAGACGTGATGCTTGCGGTGGAAGTGCCACCAGGGTGGCGTATCCATGTCATGATGCACCAACTTGGCAGGTGCGCGATCGACCTGGATGTTGAGGTTCCTATCTCGAAAGTTCATTAGCGCCACACCAAACATGACAGCGTTGCTGGAGCCCACTGTTTTTCCAAGCGGCATGAATACCGAGCCGATGTCCATATGCCCGAGTGACTTTCCTGTCGACAACTTTATTTTTCGGACTTGCTCGGTCAACGACTCCAGGGCATACGTAGTATTTGGAGCCCCCGGGTAAGTCGCACCGAAAAGATTGCCGCCGTGGCAAGCGAAGCAGTTCATGACATACCGCTTATCATCCGTCACGACGTACTGAAGCGGCTTGGTCGGATCATCGGGACGCGGGGCTAGCCCGTAGGCGGTCCACGTATTTGCTCGCGATTTAGATTCAAGCTGTACATCCGAGAGATTCCATGCGTATTCGATGGCATCCAGTTTTTGAAGAACTTCCTCATCGAAATCGGCGGGCAAGTAAACATTATCAACTAAATGGCGGTAACCAGCCTTTGCGTCAGCGGACATGCCATCCCAAAGCGCTTGGTATTGCCGTTGCAAGCTGTCTTGGATTTGCAAGGCATGACTTGCGCTTTCCAAATTCGACCCATCCGCGAACGCAAGACCAGCGGAGAAAAGTCCCCAAAAAGCGATCCATAAATATCGAATTGAGCGAAGCATTTATGCGGATTCGAATGTAAAAGCGGAAGTTTCGTTGGTTCTTCGACACTACCTGGATTCTATCTGACCGCAATGCCTCTGACACGGCAACACTCGATTTTCTTGTTCACATAAGCGTTCCGTTCGGATTCTGTCGGAATTGACTCTTCTAACCGGGATTATGACATTGGAAAATTGTATCCATAAAGATGTTATGATTATGTTTTGCTCGGCAAGTTCAACTGCAGTTTACTTTACAAACCTCTCTTGTTTTGGGACTTTCAATATGAACGAAAGCTTTCATCGACGTCGTTTTATAATTGGATCCTCTACTCTTTCGACCGTTTGCGTAGCTGGCGCAGGAAAATGGCTTGAAGCGCTACCTTTAATTTCAAGTCCTAATACGTGGGCAGCTTCTGAGGAAGTCGTATTCTCGTCTGACATCGAGCCCTGGGTTCGTTTGATCGAGGACTCGGATCGGGACAAGTTGCTCGAAAAACTTGCTCAAGAGATTCGAGGCGGCCGCCTTTGCTACCAACAGTTCTTGAGCGCACTCTTTCTTGCAGGGATACGCAATGTTCAGCCACGTCCAAACGTTGGCTTTAAGTTTCACGCGGTTCTCGTGGTCAACTCTGCTCGACTCGCGAGTCTTGCCTCCTCGGATCGGGAACGATGGCTACCGCTTTTTTGGGCTGCCGACACTTTCAAAGCGAGCCAGCAACGCGACATTGCAGAAGGGGATTGGACTATGCCTGCTGTCGCCGATAGCCGACTGCCGGAATCCCATTTAGCTCAATGGTCCTTTCGACACGCAATGGATAACTGGGATGAAGAAGCCGCTGATGCTGCCATTGCCGCTTGGTCACGCACCGCCTCGGAATCAGAACTTTTTGAAACAATGGCCCACTACGGTTCACGTGACCTTCGCGATATCGGGCACAAGGCCATTTATGTGGCCAATGCATTCCGGACCTTAGGAGCCATGAGCTGGGAACATGCCGAACCCATCATGCGCAGCTTGGCATTTGCACTTCTCTGTCGAAGTAGCGAACCCAATCCAAGCCAAAACGATTTGGAACCGGATCGGGCCATCAAAAAGAATCAGCTCCGAATTTCAAAAATGCGAAAGGATTGGCTGTATGGTAATGCCGACCCGCAAGCCTCATCGAAATTGATCGAGTCTTTTCATGACACGACCTCGGAAGACGCGGCTGGCTTGGTCGCCGAGATGCTGCAGTCCGGCGTCAGTCCACAATCGATTTGGGACGCTCTGTTTGTGAGTTCAAGTGAGTTGCTCATGCGACAGCCTGGAATCGTTGCGTTGCATGCTGTTACTACCACCAACGCATTGGCATATACGTATCGAAGAGTTGCATCGCCCGACCTAAGATTACAGTTGCTATTGCAAAATGCCTCTTACTTGGGAATGTTCTGTCAACGTGTGAAAGCAGGCAAGCACCGACCGGATAAAGTAGGAGACTTCATGGCCACTTCGCCGCCCGAAGACACGGCGGTCGCCCTGGATCAAGTTTTGCAATCGATTGCCAAGGACAACGACCAATCCGCTCGCAATCTGTTGGGGCTCCTCGAACGCGAGCCGAACAGAGCGCGCGATTTCATAGATCGCGCCCGGCAGATGGTTTTCTTAAAGGGCACGGATTCGCATGACTACAAATTCAGTTCAGCCATCATGGAGGACTGCTTCAACTTGTCTCCTGCAATGCGTCCAAAATATCTTGCCATGTCCGTATTCAAGTTGAACGGTCCATCCCAACCGGATACACCTCTGTTGCCTCGCCTACGAGCGTGTTTGGAATCGTAGTTGCGGTGGGCTTGCGGTCCCGTGTGACACGTCCAGAACCATCGCGATGATCGTGCCTATTTCGTTGGTTTTTTTCCTTTTACCAATGAAATTGCGCCGACCACCAAAAATTCTGCGATCAAGTTTGCGATTCGAAATGCGATGGCCGCAAAGAGCGCGATCGGTTGAGGAACGATGCTGCTAAGTAACCAAGTGATCACGAGCTCTCGAATCACGGCGCCGCCTGGTAGCATCGAAGCAAAACCAACTACTGCACCAAGTGACACCGCAGATACACAGGCCGCCCAGGCTTGAAACGTCCAGAGGCCAGGCGTCGACTGAATTCCCGAAAGCACTAGCCAGCCTGCGGTCCCATGCAGCAACCAACCCAGCGCCATCCATGCACAGGTCCGGATCATCATCCGCCATGTGAACGCTTCACTGACCGAACGAGG
>JAYVPE010000132.1:0-9057 GCA_043757575.1 Pirellula sp. | reverse complement strand
TCTGAACAATTTTTTATGGGTAACGTTCACACGCAGCAATCCCGCAACGGACATCGACGGCGTGGGTGCTTTTACCGAGCACAAGCATTGGGGCTGCACCGGCCCGTTGGTAATCGATGCAAGAAGAAAACCACATCACGCGCCACCGCTGATCGAAGACCGGCAGGTCTCAGCTAAGATCGATGCCATAGCAGCCAAAGGAGGCCCGATCGCCAAGTATTTGTAGCCCTTGAACAGCCGCGATTATTCGACCCTCGTAGCAGATGCTTACATCGAGTAGGCCGCAATTGGCTGGAGGGACATCGCCTTTATAAATCAGTCACTCCGCGGACTGATATCCTAAAGCGTTGCGGTGTCCCAGTAACCATCAACGTTGCTTGATCGACCAACAGAATTTGCAAATCGGCATGTAAACTAGTCGTCTTACTTCCCGGACTTCGTCGCAGTCGAGACGTCTGAGGCAGTCACCTTGTAAAGTTTTGCGTCTTCCTTCACTGCCCACCCCTCCGAGGTGGATGCGGATGATTCATAAGCAACAATTGCAGGAGAAGTAACACCTTCCTTTAGGAGTTTCCCCCAGACGACTATCACAGTCCCATCAGCAATAGCTTTTGCAGCTTCAGGAAATCTATTCTCATATTGCTTAGCATCCGCTTTTTTTTGAAATGGCATCCCTCCAAAAGAAGCCTCTAAAAGCAAGTCCCGAGTCTCAACTATCACTTTGCTTGCATTAGTTGGCGAGGCCGGTGGACCAGATGCACGCCCCCCGCATCCACTAACAAAAATGATCAAAGGACCAAGCATCAAAAACGCACAAATTATCGTGGATTTACTCATTGACCACCTGAACTTCGCCACCCGACCTACTTCCAGTGTTTTGCCAAATTACGAAATCCGTGCTATCTGACAAGAATCGAACCGAACCGTCTGCATAGCACGAATTCACTCCTCCCGTGTGATAACTCGATGCAGCAAGATGTCCCACTACAAAACTAGTAGTACCACAGCTATATTTTTGCTGTGCTGGGTTTTGCGCTCTTCGGTTCCAATTTATTGGGAGAGTATGAGTATACATAAAAGTGGATGGAAGCGCCCGATAGTACTGTAGACCCGAGTATCGAAGCCAAGTGCCGGTAGTGTTTTGTCCGTTTGGCAAACATTGAGGAACGGTCCGCCCATCCGTTATCTGAACACCAGTGTAGGCTGTAGAGCCAATAAATGCAGTTGTATGATCAAAGTTTCCGAACCCGTCATTGCGAAAGGTCCCTCTTTTAACTTCTGTAAACATAGCCGTATTGCTCGTTCCATCTGAGACAGAGGCGTGACTTGGCCCCTTCAAAACTTGGCCAGCAGCAGGATTGGGCATCGCAAATATGCCATCAATTGCTGTCCCACCTCGAAAGTCGGACGAACCACCCATCGAAGCCATGTAGTTGTTTCGACCCTGATTAGAGTTGGGCCCCTCTAAGGCCGAAGAGGAGTCGGATGGGCAAATGTAACTCGGGACATCACCTGTCCGAGCGGCGAGGTTAGCGTTCGGAAGCGTTGGAAAACTCGCGTTGATAGGTACATCTGAGTTGACGCCATAATTCATGTTGAATAGGTTCGATTTATTACCTTGCTCGATATACGGCAAAATTAATGCCTGTACTGCTCCATCGGATGAATAGGTAGTCGGTATATTTGTCGATGGAGCTGGCAGAACCACGCTATGCCTTCGTGGAGGGAAGTATTTGAAGGCGCTTTCAAAGTTGTGGGACGCCAATCCCAACTGTCGAATATTATTGGAGCACTGCATGCGCCGTGCTGCTTCGCGGGCGGCTTGCACGGCTGGAAGCAACAGGCCAACTAAAATTCCAATGATGGCAATCACGACCAACAACTCGACGAGGGTAAACCCGGGTCTCTTCCGTAACATAACGATATTCTCCAAATAAATGAAAACAATTGCAGCTAGACAGAACACCGTTGTCCAGTATAGCTAACTCATTTACTATACAGGACCTTGCGAATAAAGACACAAAACATCGCAGTTTTTTCCGAGGTTTCGATCGTTTGCTAACCGCTTATAAAGTACTCGATCATGCCGAAAGACGAATCAGCTCCATCTTTGCTCTCTACGGCTATCCTGATTATTGACTTTATCAACACATCCTAGGAGTTTTTGTATGCGAGTACTTATTTTGACTTGTTTGGTTTTGCTTTTCTTGGAAAGCAATAGCCTTGCGGCTGAAAAACCGAGCATGTTGTTCCTGCTGAGCGATGACCACAGCTATCCCTTTCTGAGTTGCTACGGCGATTCGAATGTGAACACTCCGTCGCTTGATCGATTGGCTGTCGAGGGGATGAAGTTTCATCGTTTCTTTACGGCTGCTCCGCAATGTGTACCGTCGCGCGCAGCATTCATGACCGGACGTTCGCCGGTCGCTGCTCGTATGACCAGATTCTCGGCACCACTTCCTCGCGATGAAATAACACTTCCCGAGCTTCTTCGAGATCAAGCTGGCTATTACACGGGCGTTTGCGGTCGCAGTTTCCACTTGGATGGATCGAACAAATCGGGACAGGCCATGGCCAAAGTATTCGACCAAAATAATTTAAAAACGTTTAAAGATCGAGTTGATTTCTTGCGAACGGGCCCGGACAAGGGAGTGTCAAATCAAGTTTCCGAATTTCTCGATGCCAAGCCAGCAGGCAAGCCTTTTTTCATGTGGGCAAATTTTAGTGATCCGCACCATGTCTGGGATGCACCAGAAAAGTTTCGTCCTGATCCATCCTTGCTGAAACTACCGCAACATTGGCCAGACTTGCCAGGGATGCGCACGCAATTGGCAGACTATTGCGCCGAGATTAATCGCTTGGACGGGGCCGTTGGCGAGGTAATCGCCCTACTCGAAAAGAGAGGGCTTCTCGAAAAAACGCTCATCGTTTTTGCGGGTGACAACGGGGCAGCCTTGCCACATGGCAAAGGCTCGCTCTACGATCCTGGTTCGAATGTTCCGTTTCTTGTTCGCTGGCCTGGTGTCGTCAAACCAGGCATCGAATCACGCGCTCTGATCAGTGGTGAGGATCTCGCGCCCACCCTACTCGCGGCGGCGGGCATCGCTATATATCCCGAGATGAGCGGGGTTAGTTTCTTGCCGTTGCTCAAAGGAGAAGCATATCAACCACGCAAATTTCTCTTTGTTGAACGTGGTCCGCACGGCTCAGCTCCAGTTACGGCCAAGATGTCAAGCGCCGGTTATGATCTCTCCCGTGCAGTGCGAAGCGATCGCTACAAGTTTATTTATAACTGTACGCCTTGGATTCCTTACTCACCAGTCGATTCTGCGGGTGGAGCCGCGTGGAAAGAAATTCAAGTAGCGAATGCTTCAGGGAAATTGTCGGCTGGCGTAAAAACAACTTACTTTAGCAGTCCGCGGCCAGTGTATGAGCTTTATGAACTTGAGAATGATCCATCCGAACTGGATAACCTGAGCGGTCAAACACGTGTGGCTTCCGAGGAGCAAAGACTGCGCGAAGCCCTAGCCGAAAAAATGATTCTCGACTGGGATTACCTGCCGCTACCAGCCATGTTGAACGACAATTGAGAGCGCTAATGTATGTCGATGTTTATTCAATCACACTATTTATTCAATCACATTGTGACCTTGGACGACTCCCTCGGGTATTACCGTACCCACCGCGAGGCGGCACCCTAGGACTAAATTCCCATGTTCTTTCCAAGAGCCTTTCGATGACTTCCAAAGGATAGCGTTGTTCATTAGTGGCGGTTGTCGATTGTCCAGAACCGTGCAGCCCGACATGAGGACATTGCTGCAATCTTCCACGAGAACGCCGTTTGGCGTCCCCTCAAGAATCTGACATCCGGTCAAACTGACTCGATTGGTACGGACGAGCTCCAGCAACGCGACTTTTTTGGAGGCAACGCTGTTAGCCACTGTGTTCTGGCCAGCCATTGCGTCCTGTAATATCAAGCCGTTGATGTTGATGTCTTCGCAATCCACAAATCGGATTCCAGTAGAAAGTTCTTTATCTCCGTAGTCTGGATTATGCCCAAGCGTGTTGTCGCCAAGGACAATACTCCGCGAAGCTTCGATGACGATGTTTCGTTCATGGCCACTATAGATATAGTTACCTGAGATGGAAAAACCCAAAGCAGACGTCAAGTGAATGTTGATAGCTTGACTACCGATAAGATTTCCAGAAATGGTCCACATGCCCACGCGGTGGTTTCCTTTTGTACTGCTACCTATAAAGCGAATGTTGGCACCATTTGGGCTGTAGGTTGCTTGAATGGTATTGCTGCATATCGTTCCTTCGCGAATACTCCCGTCTTCGGCATCGATGTAGATTTCTGCGGTAGGTTCGCCATCTGCTCCAGGAACGTTGATCCCTTTGTTATTGTTGTACTCGATGTCGTTGCCTGTGATTTGCAGGTTTCGAATTTCACCTCCTTGGATGCGAATACCACCGAGCCGACAGTAGCTGATGTGATTGCCTGTGATGATGGTTTGGTGCAAGTTGCAGTGGTCGAGGAAAACGCCTATCCCAGTGTTTTGATAAAAGTGGCAATTGCTGCTCATAAGGTTGCGAGCTCGATTGACGACATGAACGGCATGTCGCACTTTGCGGATAAGAACGCTAGTCAGAGTCGGCTGCATGACTCCTTCGAAACGGATGCCATCGGCCAAAGGATGTGTGCCGGTGATTTCTAGTTCAGAAACCATTGGCCATCGTTCGCGTTCCCAAATTTTTGGCTGGAAGGAATTCGGGTCAGCGTTTTTGTCGTGGCTCCCTAGAAATGTGATAGCTGGTCCTTCTCCGGCCATGATCAGTTTGGCCGTTCCGCCCTCACCTCGAAACGCGACCCGTCCAACCTTGCTCAATTCAACTTGGATAGGCTTGGTGATACGGTAGTCACCACGTGGGAATTCGATAACACCTCCGGCCACTTCAATCGCATGCTGAATCGCATCCGTATCGTCGTAGACCCCGTCTCCCATTGCACCAAAATCACGAACATTGCTCATGTAAAATATTCCTTCTGCCTAGCCAATGAGTTGTCCAATAGGTTTGCCCTCGTCCAGCAGATTGTATGGTCGCCCTTGCGTGTCGCGGGCGTGGAGATCCTCGATACCCATGGCATGGTATACGGTCTTGGCGATATCGGCAGGCGTCACTGGATGTTCGGCAGGATATTCCCCGTAGCGATCGCTCGATCCAAACGTTTGGCCGCCGCGAATCCCACCGCCTGCCATCACGACACTCATGCAATGCGTCCAGTGATCTCTGCCCGCGCCGTTTGGCCCACCAGATCTCGGGTCGCCAATCTTGGGCTTCCGACCCATCTCGCTCGTCACCATCAACAACGTTTGGTCCAACAAGCCTCGTTGATGCAAGTCCTCGACCAATGCCGAAAACGCTTGATCGAACTCCGGAAGTAGATTGTCCTTAAGACAACCGAAGTTATTTCCATGCGTGTCCCAGCCACCCGCACTCTTGCATTTGTTGGCGATCGCTTCGTTCTCTTTCCAGAAAACCGTTACAAAGGGAACCTCGGCCTCGACCAGCCGTCGTGCTAGGAGCAGACTCATCGAATTGACTGACTTCCCATATCGTTCTCGAACCGATTCAGGTTCGCTTGCGACATCGAAAGCCGTGGTTGCACTCGACGACATCATCAATTCGATCGATCGATGTTGATGCTGCTTCCAAGTATGAACGGTCTGCGAACTATCGAAATCCCGCCGAGCACCGTCTAACTTTTCTAAGAGTTTCTGTCGCGATTGCAATTGTTGGGCTGTTACATCGCCAGCGAGGACTAAAGACGGAGCTTGAAACTTCAACGGCTCCTCTAGGCTTCCGTGCACATAAAGCGGGTCAAACTCAACACCCAATCTCGCGGAGAATTGTCCGGGCCGAGTGTATGGAGCTTTGCTCGGCTTGTGTGGCAGTGTCATTACATTAGGAAGGCTTGGGTGAAGCGGTCGGCGCGAACCTACGACGGATCCGATAAATGGCCAGTCGTCCGCATAGGGCCGCCGGTCATTTCCCTGGGACAAGAAGGTGGGGTCGGGAACGTGGCCGGTCAGTTGGTAGTAGTATCCAGCGTGATGGTCGTTCGTGTTAACGCTGCCGGACACGGAACGAACCACGGCCAAGTGGTGCATCTGTTTGGCGGTGAGCGGCAAATGCTCGGATACCATTACTCCACTAGCCGATGTTGCGATGGGCTCGAACGGACCGCGATAATCCGAAGGTGCGTCGGGCTTCAAGTCCCACATATCGATATGCGAAGAACCTCCGCATAAAAAGAACAAAATTACGGACTTTGCTCGACCGCCGCTAAGACTCTTGGCTACACGTTCATCGCTGCCAGCCAGCAACTGCTTAGGATTACCAAATGGGAGCCCAGCCAAAACGGTCGCAGACGCGACCAAGAACGCCCTCCGCTGGTCAATTGATATCTGTCTGGAACGCGACATGTTCAACCTCTACCTTTTCTATAATCCGATATTCTAACCTAATTGAGACTCTTTCGCTATTTAGGTTATCTTGTGAAAGCACTTTTTCAGATCTACGGGATATTTTCGGATCTACGGGATATACTGTCGAGCAATCTATGAAATACACTTTTTTGAAATCATCACGATCGCGGAGCGATCGACCACATTTCCCTCTCTAACTAGTTAAGACTGTTCCTCATGATTCGATCGTTTAAATCACTTAATTTGTTTGTGGCGATTTTCATGTCCATATCCTGCTTGAGCGTTTCTCTCGGGCAACAGGTTGGAAAGCCCCGTGCTTTCTTTGCGGCTGATTACGAAAAAAAAATCGCGGCGGTTGTCAACTCGGACAACTCCATCGGTCTCCAACTACGCATTCGGGATATTCATGATGCACAGCCATTGTCCAACGGGAACTGGTTACTGCAAACTACGTTTACGGAAGTTGTGGAAGTGGACGGCAAAGGCAAAGAGGTATGGAAATACAAACCTGCTGCCGACACTGGCAAGGTTGAGATCCACGCGTTTCGTCGCCTTGAAAACGGCTTGACCATGATCGCGGAGAGCGGAACCAGCAGAATTGTAGAAGTGAATAAAGAAGGAGCGATTGTGCACTCCACTCCACTCAAAGTAAGCACTCCTAATCCGCATCGTGATACGCGTTTGGTGCGTATTAGCCCTGAGGGCACTTACGTGGTAGCTCACGAGGGAGAAAAGTGTATTCGCGAATATGATCGCGAAGGCGTTGTTGTTTGGGAATATGAAGTTGGCTCGCAATTGTACAGTGCAATTCGGCTAAGCAACGGGAACACACTCATTGGAACCGGTGACGGACATCGAGTCATCGAAGTATCCAAAGACAAAAAGATTGTCTGGGAGGTTAACGAAAGTGATTTGGCGGGAGTGAAGCTCGCTTGGATTACCATGGTGGATCGACTAACCAACGGCAATACTTGGATTGTAAATTGCCACGCAGGCCCGAATAATCCACAAATCCTGGAAGTGAGTCCGGACAAAAAAGTAGTTTGGTCATTCAAGGACTTCGAGCGATTTGGGAATGCGCTGCCAGTAGCGATTGCGATTCAGTAGATCAGTCGCAATCACATTGGGTGCTCAACTCTCATTAGCCTGACAACCCAAGGCCAAAGAGTATCATGTTGATTCCGATTCGGAATGCATCCGCTCGAACATAACCTCGGCACTGCATAGAGTGCTTGCTCTCCAAGGCACAGCTTAGGTCGTTCGGGGAAAAGAGCATTACGATACGGCCTTTCCATTCCAGGGCGTGGATCTCAGCGGGACCTTCGCGTTTCGCTTGTCTGAGATCCGAACTCGGATTGGACGGATCGACCAGGGCCACGGTTCCTAGATCAAAGTTTCCGAAAGAATTGCGTTGCATCAGTGGATTCTTGGGGTCCACGATTCGCCAGAACGATTCAGGTAAAGCTTTGACAAATTCCCGACGAACACTTTCCGAAAAATCGGTCGACGCACAGATCGCATCTCCCATCACGAATCCACCCGTTTCAAAGTGTTTTCTCAGCCCTTTGGCTTCCTCTTCGGAGAATGCAAACTTGTTTCTTCCGTGGATGTAAAGGGTCGGATATTTTTGGACTTCGTCGCTGATGAGTGAAACCATCGGAGTTTTACTTTCCACGATCGCTTGTGTCTCTTTGCGATACACTTCGAGCAGATTCGAGACCGCTTTAGGAGTATCGTCGGCGCCACCGCTGTGCATGATCTTGCCGATGGCGAGTGATCCGCGTTCGAGTGGCTGCCTGTTCTTTTGTGGCTGAACTATTTGGACCGCATCCAGTTTATCCTTGAGTTCGCGGCCTGTCGCGTATGCGGCTACGTTGACTCCAAGCTTGACCGCATTCTGGATGTCAGCATCAATGGTCCCCGCATGTTTCATAGCGATGCCGTACGGACGAGCAAGTTCCCAGCGACACGACAAGCTGATTGGTGAATAGACAACACTGGTTCGGCAACAAGCGTCCAAGCCGTACAGCCAAAAATCCTTTGGCAACGCATTCGGATCGACTCTGGTTTCGGCGGTCCAAATAGGATGCGTGGGCGGCAACTTTTGCAGGGGCTTGTCGAAAATTTTCTCCATTTCGCTTCGGAAGGATTTGTCGAACTCGTCTCCTTTGCAGCCTTCTCCATTGCAAGCTTCGGCAATAATGAATCCATTCTGTTCAACATAGTCTTTCAGCAGTTTGCGTTGAGGGTCGTTGAGTTTGAATTCACGTGAACCGCTAATGAAAAGGATGGGTGTTTCAAGGAGCGAGGCGAGATTCGCTTGCTCTAGTCGCACGGACTGCCAAGCCAACTCTCTTTTCCAAACTTTTTCGATGTGGCCGGTCAGATTTTGAACGGATCGTCGGTGGTGTTGCCAGTCGTTGTCATTGCCGAATTGCAAATGTCCTAGGACGACCTGTCGTTTACCTTTACTAAGGAAAAGAAGCGCCATCGCCGAAGATGCGACGGCATCGGTCTGGCCGTCTTGAAAGGATCCACCCACATTTTGGGTTTGCAAAAGAAACTC
>JAYVPE010000131.1:0-9114 GCA_043757575.1 Pirellula sp. | reverse complement strand
AAATTATGGCCAAACAACACTCACCACGGTTTCTAGCCATCGCAACGGATTCCAAAGCTCGCATTCGCGAATGTACGGTTGAAACGCTCAAATCGCGAATGGACCAAGGCGAATCGATCGTATTAATCGATGTTCGCGAGGAGAGTGAATTTGCGGCTGGACACATTCCGGGCGCGATTCACGTGAGCAAGGGGGTCATCGAACGGGACATCGAAACGGTTGTTCCCGACCTGAATACCGAAATCCTACTCTATTGCGGTGGCGGATTTCGATCCGCTTTGTCTGCGGACAACCTGCAACGGATGGGATACCAGAATGTTGTGAGCGTGGACGGAGGTTGGCGTGGGTGGACAGAATCACAATACCCGACCGCACATTGATTAATTTGCCAACTTGATCGAACATTAACCTAGTGCTTGCATTGCTCAAGTCCCATTTGCGATTGTCCCGATTGGGAAAACGCAAAACAGGAGTCGCATCCAGCCAGATTAGAGACTAAAATACGACGTACATTCTTAGGCAAGCTAAATACGAGCTTAGAATAGGGCCGCTTGGTGAAATTGGCAGACACGCCAGACTTAGGATCTGGTGCCGAGAGGCGTCGGGGTTCAACTCCCCGAGCGGCCACTAATAGGTTTTCAGTAAAGACCGACAAAACGATCGGTCTTTTTTCTTTTGATCCAGTAATCTCTGGAAAGTTGGCGTGTGTGACTGTCGAATCGATTACTAGCCCGAGCAACCAACGAATCAAAGCAGCCAATTCTTTGAGAGACCCTCGCGAGCGGCGGGATAGTGGCCTGATGATTATTGATGGCGATCCGATCGCAAGGCATGCCCACGCTGGCGGAATCGAATGCACCGAACTCTTTATATTAGAGTCATCGGAAGAGTCCCATCGTCTTTTGGTATCCGACTGGCAGAATTTGGTGCCCGGCATACGCATCAATCTTATTTCGAAACCAGCTATGGCTAAATTGCAATACGGAGATCGTGATGTGGCATTGATTGCGGTTGCCCGTCAGCCTAGCTTGGCCCTGGAGTCCCTCGATGAACGCATTCTGCCCAAAGCCAGCCAAGGTTTATCGAAATGCTTTTTGGTATTGGATAGGATGGAGAAACCTGGAAACCTAGGAGCCGTGATGCGGACAGCGGATGCTGCGGGTGTTGAGGCGGTGTTGCTTAGTGATCCGGTGAGTGAAATGTGGAATCCAAATGCGATTCGATCTAGTTTGGGGGCATTGTTTCGAGTGCCAATGGCCGTTGGATCCGCGAACCAAATCCAAGGCTGGCTAACAGAACGATCTATTGCGATCTACACTGCACGCGTCGACGGAAAAATTTCCCATACGGAGCCAGAGTATGAAAGCAGCGTCAGCATAGTTGTCGGTAGTGAAAGCGATGGGCTTGGCGAAAATTGGGGCAAACCTGGCGTGACTGCGGTTCGGATTCCCATGCATGGCGCAATTGACTCGCTGAATGCGAGTGTGAGCACTTCGATTATTTTGTTCGAAGTGCTCCGGCAACATGGTCGTTTCTAGCTGTTGCCGTTGACGTGAATGATTCATTTCCGCTAAATCCCTCTCTGGGTCGAGTGCAACAAAGTCGCCAAAGAAAACTCCCTCGATGAAATAGGTGGATTTTTCGGATTATGCGTGTTGTACAGACTGTGATCTGCCGAAATAGTATGTGTAAGCTGCCTTTACATTAATAAGTGTTCTCAGTTGAGGACCGACCGGAACCGAAACAACGGCATTTCAGCTCGCAATGAGCTGGAGTGCTACAAGCTACCAAAGGGAATTGTTAGCATGCGAACTAAACTCGCGAACTGGACACGATTGGCCGTAGTTGTCGTTGCTGTGTTTGGAACACAGACCGGATGCAAAAGCGGATGGAAAATGCCCGGCACGGACATGTTTCCGTGGTCCAAAAAGCCCTCGGAATCGACCTTGGCTGGCAGCAGTCCAAGCCTGTCGATGCCGACGAATAATCCGGCGTCAACGGTTGGCCCTGCTTACAAGAACAGCCCATCGCCATTAGTCAGCAACGCAGCCAACCCTGGTCGAACGAATGCGCCTTATGGAGCTGCCAACTCCGCCGGGCCTTCCTTCAACATGCCACCGAACAATCCGACTTCAAACAGTCATCCGTCGAACAGTCATCCGTCGAACAGTCCATTGGCAAACAATGGATCTGGCGTCTCAGCGAATGCAAACGGTTATTCAACTGGTCCGTACAACATGGCTGGGAATACAAATCGAACTGGTGCGTTCACGCCACCCACGGGTTACGGGCCTCCGCCACAATCGCCTAACGGCTACGGCACTGCAACAAATCCAAACGCTGTAGCCGGGTTGCCGCCAGCCTATGGTGGGATGCCAACAGGATTGGCTCAATCGTCAAATAATTCGGCGACCTATGCTCCCATGGGAAATGGAGGTATTCCGGCATTGCCAGCAGCTTACAACGCTGCCGCCGGCAACAGCATGCCGCAAAGTAGTATGCCAAATGCGTTGCCGGGTTCCTATCAGCCTGCCAGTCCTCCCTCCAATAGTGCAAACGGACCCACAGTGGCTGCTCAGACATACTCGGGCGCCGCACCCTATCGACCAGGCAGTGTAGGTCGACAAACTGGCTACGATTTTTCCAATCAAGGAGCTGGCGTTTCTGGGTTGCCGCCCGCGAGCGTCCCAAACACGGCCAACGGCCTGCCTAACGGTATGCCAAATGGAATGGTTCGCTAAGGCTCCATACTTAGTTTCCAAAGTCCTAACCTCAGATAGCCGGAGTCCAACGACTTCGGCTATCTTTGTTTAATGAATTTCCGCACTCCAAATCGATTAACCCGCACAGTGGCGCTTCGAACAAGAAGCGGACGGGGTGGTGGCCTTCCTAGCGTTCACCCTAATCCCAGTTGTTGGTGGACCGATTTTGCTTCTTTTCTCCCGTGCTTTTCTTGTCAGCAATACGACGTCGTTGGGAACCGCGCGTCGGCTGAGTTGGCCGACGAATCGTAGGCGGCTTCATCGCTTCTAAGATGAGCTTTTTTAAACGCTCCCGACACGCCTGTATATTTCGCGGTTGTTCGCGATGAACTTGGCTGGTGATTTGCAGAATCCCAGCTTCTGTCAGCCGGTTACCTGCCAAGGCTCGCAAACGAGTCATCGCGGTTGGGTACAATACAGTACTGTTGGCGATATTCCAACAAAGGGTTGCTTTGGTGTTAACTTTGTTCACATTTTGACCTCCCGGCCCGCTACTACGTGCAAAGACCAGTTCCAGCTCACTAGCGGGCACGATCAAATGTTCCGTGATAATTAGATCTTCCATAACTTATAGAGTATTCATTCATGGGACTTTTTTCGATCTCAATTTTGGCCTTTATTTTGGCCCTTTCACTAGCCATTACAACCGGTTGTGGGGCGGACACTCAATCGTCGGCCTCGGTTCACACGGCCGATTCGCTTTGGACGCGAAAGTCGGGAATTGACTGGCATCGTATGCTCGGCCCTAACTATGACTCTCGAAGCCCAGAAGTCGGAATTCTAACCAAATGGCCAACCGCTGGACTCAAGGTGGTCTGGACGGCCGACACTGGCGTGAGCTATGGAAATGGAGTGGCTGCAATGGGACGCTGGTTTCAATTTGATCGATTTAGCGATGTAGAGCGGCTTAGTTGCCTGAATGCCGAAACCGGTGAGCAACTGTGGAAATGGGAGTCGCCCGTTCAATATCGCGATTCTTATGGATACAACAATGGACCTCGATGCAGTCCAGTGGTCGATGGTGATCGGGTGTACGTACTGGGGGTGGCCGGGATGTTGGCTTGCCTTTCCGTGGCTGACGGAACTCAGTTGTGGAAACTAGATACGAATCAAAAATACAACGTTATTCAAAACTTCTTTGGAGTGGGCGCATCTCCCTTGATTTACAAGGACAAAATTCTCGTGATGATTGGAGGCAGTTCATCAAGCGTCTCGATTATAAAATCGAAGGGGTCGGCCATGGTGGCTTTTGATAAAGTCTCTGGAAACGAACTCTATCGGGTTGGCGACTATCTGGCCAGTTATTCGGCACCCATCATTCACAAGATCAATGGCGCAGATGTTTGTTTAGCTTTTGTTCGTGAAGGGCTTTTGGCCTTTGACCCAGAAACGGGAACGAACGAATCATTTTTTCCATGGCGAGCAGACGATCTCGAGAGCGTTAATGCAGCATCCCCGGTTGTATGGAACGATCGCATCTTAATATCGGAGACCTACGCGCGGGGAAGCGTATTGCTGAAGCTTGCGAACACGGGGCTAGTAGAATTATGGAAAGACAGTACAGGCCGCAAAGAACAAGTTTTGAGGTCGCATTGGTCCACACCCTTGCTTGACGGTAATGTCATTTATGCCAGTAGCGGTCGCAATGAACCCGACACAGACCTGCGTTGCCTTGAATTGAAAGTGCCTGGGAAAGAGACCGAGTCATGGAAACCGGATGTTCGATGGAACATACGAAACCACGACCGAATGACAGGACTGATCGTGGACAGACACTTGCTAATGCTGGGCGAATACGGCACCCTTCAGTTGATCGAGTTGAACAAGGATAAACTCTCGGTCATCGCTCAAATGGACCTGGCACAAACAAAAGATGCTAGAGACGGAAGGCCGTTGATTCAAACGCCAAGCTGGGCACCGCCGGTCTTGTCGCATGGTTTACTGTATGTGCGAGGAACCGATAAAGTCGTTTGCTTAGAGTTAATACCCGATTGAGAATGGCTTTCGATGATGGTTACTGTGACGCTCAACATGGTGTAAGTGCTAACGGTCTGGGCAATGGTACCTACACAGGAACGCGTGATGCGATGTCTGGAGTGCGGCGGAGAACTGACTTGCCTTGGATTCGCGCCGAGCAGAACACGGCGATTGGCGAAGTTCGATATCAGTTAATTTGAGCAAGTGGGTTCCTGCAGTGTGCCGCGACGCTCCGCCGTCGCGAATCACGACGGCGGAGCGTCGTGGCAAACTTTGGGGAGATAAAGGGGACGCAGCCAATACTGTTCGGCACGTAAGTTGCGACAGATAATTCTTTAAAAAACATTGCGATTCCTGCGACTTTGGCACGAGTTTCGCGCCCCACCAATAAGCCATTACTCTAACTGTCAAACTGGCGGGGCGTCATGGCTAAAAACTCAAAAGCAACTCAGCAGCAACAAGCCTATCGAAACAAGATTATTCTTGAACGGCTGATGGAAGAACATCCCGAAAGAACTAACTCTTCTCCAGGCAAGCAACTGCCATCGGATGCCGACGAACAGTCGGATTTGTCCGTGGCGGGCTCTACCGCGAAACCAAAGATCCGTAGTAAAGACCTTACTGGGCTGAAATACTTCGATAAGCTCGCGCCCTTATTGGAGCGATTGCACGACGATGGGTGCAAACGCGATAAGGCGGGCAATCGAGACCTTCATTTCGATCAGTACTGCATGCTGATCCTGCTCTATCTATTCAATCCAGTAGTCACTTCGCTACGAGCTATCCAGCAAGCGAGTGAACTCGATAAGGTTCAGAAAAAGCTCGGCTGTTCACGGGCTTCGCTCGGTTCGCTCTCTGAATCGGCAACGGTTTTCGATCCGAAACGGCTGAAGGAAATCATCTCCGAGTTGAGCGAGGAACTCAAGCCGGTGGGTCGCGACTCGCGATTGAGTGATATCCGTTTGACGATGACCCTCGTCGACGGAACTTTAATCGCAGCGCTGCCTAAACTCATGCAGGCTTCGGTGCTTAAGTCACAAACCGGCAGTGGCATGGTTAAGTGGCGACTACATACTCATTTCGAAGTCGATCGTTATGTACCTTCGCGGATAGACGTAACACGCGAAGGTGGTGGCGACCTTGATGAACGGGCCGTGCTGGAACGAACGATCGAGTCCGATCGGCTTTACGTGATCGATCGAGGCTATGCCAAGTTTGTTTTGTTCAACAAAATCGTGGCTGCTAAGAGCAGTTACGTTTGTCGGCTACGCGACAATAGCGTTTATGAGGTCATCGAAGAACGACCGCTCAGCGAGGCAGATCGCAACGCGGGAGTTCTAAGCGATCAAATCGTACGCTTCACCAACGGCAAACCCGGCGCGCGCCCTGACCATTCGATTCGATTGATTTGTGTCAAGTGCTCACCACACACCACTCGTGGCAAGTACGGGGGTGGATCCTCAGGAGTGGACAGCGATGGTATCCTGCGAATCGCGACTAACCTGCTCGACGTACCCGCTGAGATCATCTCGATCATATACTCCGAACGATGGGCTATTGAGAACTACCAAGCAAGATACGCCGGAAGACACCCCTTGTATCTGCTTGCCGCCTGAGAAAAATGGGGTTTATCGCGTCAGCGTCCAGGCGCTGCTTATGCTAGCAAACTGGACGCAACAGCGACTTTCTGCCAACCCAACGGATTCGACTGACACAGGAGGTTTGTCATGCCCAGACCAGAAGTCCCCCCCCGCGCCGACCTGCCCAACCGATAGCGCAGGCCAATCGTCAAGCGAGGACGGTTCGGCTAAACAACCTTTGGCATCAACTACCCGAAAGCCAAAGACAAGCAATCGTCGAGCGACTCGCAATCATGCTCGCGTCACAAATGCCTCCTCGCGAAAAGGAGGCAAGTCATGAGTAAGGCAACTGCGAAACCAAAGTCACCCAGCACGCCTGACCACAACGTGCAATCGCCAAGGCGAGCACTTGCGAACCTGATCTCCCCCAAACTAAAGAAGATTCACTTTGATCGATTGGCCATTGTTTATGTTCGGCAGTCAAGTCCTCACCAGGTGCGAGAACACCCAGAATCGACAGCCTTGCAATACGCATTGGTCGATCGCGCGATCGAACTTGGGTTTCACCCGAGTCAAGTCATTGTCATCGACGAAGATCAAGCACGAAGCGGGACATCGATTGTTGGTCGTACGGGATTTCAGCGATTGCTCGCGGAGGTCAGCAACGACAAAGTCGGGTTGATCCTCGGCATCGAAATGAGTCGCTTGGCAAGATCGTGCAAAGACTGGCACACGCTACTGGAGATCTGCTCGATCTATCAAACACTTCTGTTGGACACCGACGGGATTTATGATCCAAGCGATCACAACGACCGACTGCTGTTAGGACTCAAGGGAACCATGAGTGAAGCGGAATTACATCTGCTGAGAAATCGAATGTATCGCGGTCTGTGCAACAAAGCCGAGCGCGGTGAAGTACTCAATCATGCGCCCATTGGTTACGTCCGCACACTCACCGACAACTTCGTGATCGACCCAGATGAATCGGTTCAGAGTGTAGTGCGCAGTGTCTTCGATCGGTTCGCCAAGTGGGGCAGCATCAGCGGTCTGCTCAAGTCATTGGTCCGCGACGCAGTTCAAATGCCGGTGCGTCCTCACTTCGGAAACGATCGAGGCGAACTTCAATGGCGTCGTCCCAATCGCGTAACGCTGCTGAACATGTTGCATCATCCGATCTATGCAGGTGCGTATCGTTGGGGCCACCGCGACGTGGATGCGAGAAAGAAGATCCCCGGTCGTCCGAGTACTGGCAGAACGTTGCGCGATTACAAAGACTGCCGAGTCTTGATTCAAGATCGCTTCGACGCCTACATCAGTTGGGAGCATTTTGAGAAAAACCAGCAGAAACTACAGGAAAACAGTCGCAAAGGCGGTCGATTCGCAAGTCCCGTCGGTCGCGGGATGAGCCTCTTGGCGGGACTGCTTGTGTGCGGTCGCTGTGGTCGTAACATGAGCGTTGGTTACAGTGGCACTCACTTGCGTTATACCTGCCAGCGAGGTGCGATCGACTATGGTGAAGATATTTGTCAGAGCCTTGCCGGAAGAGATCTTGATGAGTCGATCGGTCGCTTGCTACTGGAATCGATTCGTCCGGCATCATTGGAAGTGAGCCTCGCCGCAGCAAGTGATATCGCTAAGCAGCGCGCCGACAATGACCGTCAATGGAAACATCGGTTGGAGCGGATCGACTATGAAACCGAGTTGGCTCGGCGCAGCTACGCCGCTGTTGATCCAGACCATCGACTGGTTGCAAGACAACTTGAGCGTCGCTGGGAGGAGAAACTCTCTGAGCAAGAAACGTTGCATCAAGAGTATCAACGATTCGCGGCAGACCAACCAAGCGAATTGTTGGCAATGGAGCGCGAGCAGATACACTCGCTATCGAACGACATCGAATCGCTTTGGCAAGCGGTGACAACCACATGCGAAGATCGCCAAACGATCGCGCGTCTGCTATTGGATCGAGTTGTCGTGTCGGTGAATTCTACGAATGAGCAAGTTGAAGTAGAAGTTCACTGGGTAGGTGGATTCAACAGTCATCATCACGAATCGCGTCCCGTCGACAGTTACAAACAACTGAGCAACTACGCTGAGTTCGTCGCTCGAGTTGTTGAGTTGCAATCTGCCGGCACGTCATCAGCAGAGATAGCCGTATGTCTGAATGCAGAAGGTTATCATCCACCCAAACGATCGAAGACATTCGATAAGTGGATGGTGACACGTCTACTCGCAGGTTTGCGACTTGAACGTGGCGACGCAGGCAAGTCACCAAATGACAAAACTCACTTAGCCGCGAATGAATGGTGGTTGAGCGAATTGGCGATGGAACTGAAGATGCCGATCGCGACGTTGCATCGCTGGATTCGCGTCGGCTGGGTACAAGCGCGCAAGGTAGTCCAAGCACGTGGCCAATGGGCGCTACATGCGGATGCCCCGGAACTTGAGCGACTGACCAAGCTACGCGATTATCGTCGTGGCTGGGGCGAGACAAAAACGCCAATTGAGCTGACGACCCCCGGTCCAGTCAGCCGATAAAGAGCCATTAGCGGACGATGACAGTCCACTACTTTGTACACCACATACAAGCCGAAGCGAAGGAGCGCATTGTGAAAGGGAGTTCGAAATATTTTTTCGCTTCTTCAAGCACGTGCTCGGCTGCCGACATCTGCTGAGCCACAGCGCCAATGGCATTGAGATTCAGACGTACTGTGCGATCATTGCATGTATGTTGATTAGCATTTGGACGGGACGAAAGCCAACGCTTCGGACCCATGAAATGATATGCTTCTACCTCA
>JAYVPE010000130.1:0-9119 GCA_043757575.1 Pirellula sp. | reverse complement strand
AGCCTTGTAGCGTTTCTCTCGTTGGATGACCTTCTTCGAAGCAAAGAAACCGAACGTGAAAGCGATTGGCAGGATATCTCTTTACTTGAAGAGATTCGAGACGCACGACTGCTTGCGAAAGCTACTGATGACAACGGTATTGTTCGGGCTTTGGCAAATGTTCGCAGTCGTCGTGGTCTTGAAAGACTCGACACATCGGGATTGCTTGTAGACTCAAACTTAATCGATCAAGCAATCCAGCAATGTACTCATCCGGTAACGTTTACGATGCTTTCACCTCTCTCCCCTGCCTCTGAAGCCAAACAACTTGTGACCACGATCGAGCCAACCTCTTTGGCCGCTTTACGCAGAGCGCCGTTTAGGGCTTCGATTCATCTAGGAGTAGTTGAAGTAGTGCGTCGAAGTTACAAGCGGCAAGCGATGGAAGAAGATCGACTCGATAAAGAAAAAAGGGTTCGAGATCTCAAAGGCAACTAATCAGTTGACTTGTATCTTTCCGCGTAGCTATGCGAGGACCTTATTCTTGACGCTCTCAGCAGCTTTCTCTTCGGAACCAAGTCGCTCGACTTCGTTTAGGAACAGAACACCAAGCTCCCAGTCTTCACACATCGCAACATGCGGCTTATCGCTGTCGTCGCATAGGAACTTGTAGCGAAATGTGTACGGAATCTTTCGAAGTGGTTTTTGCTGTGGTCCAAAAAGCATCATCTGTTGAAATAGGTTCTGCCACTCAGGTTTCCATTCGCTAAGCCGAACCCATTCCCCCGCTTCGGTAATTCCAGCGGTGCAAACCAATTCTTGATACCCTCTTGAAGGAAGTGGGTAGGTCATGACGAGAACAAGAACTTTGGTTTTCTCGAAGTTGGCCATGTGTGCTTATGTCAGGTGCTTAACCTGAAGTCGAGAACGATTTGAAACAACCTTCGCCAAGTGGCTTCGATGGCAACACTGCGGCTTTGCCTCCATGCAAACGAGAACAGACGGCTTCGATTTTACAAGATCGGTAACGCTGTCGATTGCGACTGATTCTGATTCGAGTGTTGTATGGCAGTAGTCGGCAAACAAGCGTTCGTAATCGTCCTGCGTGTCCAACGATCTTCGTTTGTCGGACGGAATCCCAAGCTCTGGAAGGTGAAAATATGCGATATCTAAAGATTCGCAAAGCCGTTTAAGAGTGGACTTATGAAAACCAAACCGCCGAGCGATTGGATTTCGTCGTACATCAACTAGCTGCTGGACCCCAGATTCGATTAGACGATTTAGGAATCCATCGACGCTGAGCCCTTCGTATCCAGAGGTATAGACCGCCGGAGCAGCGACGACTCTTTTTGCGAGTTGTAGCCGCTTGCTATTTACCGTGAATTGCGGGTACTTCGAATAGATTTCATCGAGGAGGTTATCAACGCTTTTGCCAGCATGTTTCTTTGCCAGTGACGTAGCATCGTTTTCGAGCTCACGATCAGGATTTTGCCCAGCAACTTCTCCAATCTCCCAGTGGTTGTCATCTGACTGTTTGACAAATCCTTGATCCTGGAGCTTGCCGATTTCTTGATAAAGCGAAAACGAGAACGGTCCAAAGTGGTACGGCAGAAAATC
The DNA here is from genome assembly GCA_043757575.1 of Pirellula sp. Classification (GTDB taxonomy): domain Bacteria; phylum Planctomycetota; class Planctomycetia; order Pirellulales; family Pirellulaceae; genus JBKCUI01. The sequence continues at coordinate 7,523 of JAYVPE010000130.1, read as the reverse complement.
GTAGAACGAAGCGCCCCCTTGACTCTTGGACTCGTGTCGAAGCAGAAACGACCACTTCATCAGTTCGAGCCGATTCACCGGCCGATCGACGGCTTTCAGGAGAGATAGGAGGATTTTTTGGCGAGTGAGCATTCGTTTTTTGCAAGCATGGATTGAATTTGGCTACCGTAGGCCCAAGGTATCATAACGACTTAGCCTGTCGAAACCCTGATTACTCGTTTAACGTCGCCAGAACAGGCAACGCTAGCTCTTCCGGGTGGGTGTGTGGTTGGTTCTGCTCCATCTAATCTTAACTCTACAGCGACTTTACTGAGTCTCTACCGAAATCGTGGCGTTGGAATCTCGCTCCAAAGTCTACCATCCAATTCCCTGCCGTTTGACTTTGGATTGCGGCCACCCCATTGCTTGAAGAAAAACGAAACGCCACTCAATACGCATTGGTCGCGAAGAGACCGAATGTGCGATCCATCCAGTGGGCGGCATTGCATTCCGCTTTCTCCACCAGCAATCAGCCAATCGATGTTGTAGTTATGCAAATCAAATTGATCTAACAAGGGCTCGGCGGACACAAATCGCACGACTGCCGGAATTTCAGCCAAAATCGGTAGCCGATTCTTCGCATAGGTAGCGTTCTCGACTGACGTACCGATCCAAACGTTTGCGGGCCAGTTGTTATCCCACGGTACAAAACGTCGAACATTCCCTGGCCGCTTTGTAAGAAGTAACCACTCAAGCTGAGGTGTTGCTTCGATCAACTCCCACAATTCATCTCTCCATGGGCCGAGATCTTCTGGCCTTTCACCATCGAAGACATCCGCCAAGGAGGCGCAAAACACCCGTTCACGAACGCCTGTTTCAGCCGCCAATCTGTTCCATCGAATGGGTTGCCGCCAATACTCCTTGGTTGTTCGAATCCGAACTTCGCCGGCTCCCCATTTCACCTTGTGGTAACGATGGTCCATCATGACCATAGCGTAACAATGGTCACATGCTGGACTCACTTGCGTACATCCAATCCATGGGTTGAAGGTATGATGTGTCCATTCAATAGTCGAGTTCTTCACGCGTATTCTCCTTGAGAAGTACATTGTAGATTTTAGCAGATACGCCCTATCCCTACTCTTTAAATTGACAGGGGAATTTTAGGCACATCTAGATAAAGGCAAGATCGGGGGCGAGAGAATTGAACGTGCGTTAGTGACAATCGATGACAGCAAATGACAACTGTGGAAGAAGCTCGCGTTTCGAATGGAAATCGACGGTAACTGATCAGTAGACACTTAGCAGAGACAGGACATGCATTCGCTCCGATGGACCAAGATCAACCGTGCGTGGTTTTTTCGCCAACAGTCACTCGGCGCAGAAATGCACCTTGGGCTTCGCACCTATGGAGCCCGCTATTGGCGAACTAGCCCTGCCAGAGCTCAGCGTTTTCGATGCGCAAAGATCGGTGAGAAGAGTCCGTCACAATTACATGGTCCAACAACTTGATCCCAAGAATGTCGGCACTTTGCCGCAAACGTTTCGTCGCACTCAAATCTTCCTGACTCGGAGTATCCTTACCGGAAGGATGGTTGTGGGAGATCACTAGCGAAACAGCACCCACTAGAACTGCCCTCTGGAACACTTCGCGTGGATGCACAGTCGTACAGTTGGCGGAGCCGATCGAGATCAACGAATAAGCCGCTACGGTATGGGATCCATCAAGATAGATTGCAATGAACTGTTCCCGACTGTTGTCTACCAATACCGATCGAGAAAACGCAGCAATGTCCTCCGGGCCGCTGATCTTGAATCGTTCTGTTGTTGTGGCAACGTAATTCACGCGTACCTCACGAACAAAGCAATCCTTGATCAACTCTTTGGTTACCGATGCCTTCATCTTTCCCATATTCCTCCAAATGATAAACAACCATCGGATTGCCGATGGCACGAAGGTAAATCATCACGGCAAGAGCAAGGTGGAGTCTTTGCTCGATCAACGAGCAAAGCTGCGAAGTGGTCGCGATCAATCGCGACCAGAGACCTTGCTGCCGTGATATAATCAGGAGAGAATAGAAACGACTACCATGTGACCAAACGTGGCAACAACTTGTGCCATAACTTACGTTTCCGTTGCGGTCTCCGTAAGAATTAAGTTTGTAACGAAAGAACCTTTGAGGTCATAAATGTTCGCTCGATGTTTGCTGGTTTGGGCCGTGTTGGCTTTCAATTCTTTTGACGGGGCTGTTCAAGCCCAGAAGCCGGATTCGATTATTGGCAGTAACTGGCCCAACGGAGCATGGTCAACAGCCACTGGAGGTCGAAATGGCGAACGAACAACGTTTCGCGACGCATCAGGTCGATCACTTGGAACTGCCGTTATGCAAGGGAATCGGACATTATTCCGTGATAGCTTGGGACGCACCGTTGGCTCTGTAGACGCATCTGATAATCGAACCACATTTCGCGATACAAGTGGTCGAACCGTACAATCGGCGATAAACTCTTCAAGTCGAACCACGTTTCGTTCGTCAGACGGGAAAGCGTTGGGTTCTTCGAGTGAAAGCAGTTACCGAAGTCAATTCCGTGACTCATCTGGTAGATCGGTTGCTTCCACATCTGGCAACCGAGAACGGACTACCGTTAGAGATGCCAGCGGACGCTCGGTTGGTTCTGTAAGTAGAAATCGTAGGTAAGCACGTAACCGCCTGTTTGATCTGAGACGGCAATGAGCACGATCGAGACTATGATTCCCGTCTTGTTCGTAGCGGAGCAGCACTTCGTTTAGAATCTCGAGTCTTGGACTCTGACTTCTTGGCCAATCGCTTTACTTGAGCCGCAAGTCCAGCTATTTGTTTTACAAACTCCTTGAAGCGGCTACCATTACGCAGTGGCGATTCGTTTACCATCGCTACAACACAACCGACCTTACTCGCCTTTTTTGCCTTTTCTGCCTTGGCTATTTCACGTCGCTCTGATTTTGTAGGCTTCTTCTTTATCGTTGGCTTAAGAGGGTTCTCACTTCTGGTGGTTTTACTTCTTTCAGCAAAACCATCCGCCCACGTGCGGCTTTTGCCTGTGCAATATTTTGTCAAAAGTTTGGATCTGCGCTTACTCATCTAAAGTACTTTCGTCGATAGAGCTGTCGCTTACATCATTTCTGGGGCCGTTTAGCATGATTATAACGAGCTTTCAACTTATCGCAAAATATTTTGAGAGTTCCGAGTTGATCACCTGGCTAACCACGCAATCTCCAACCCCAGTTAGACGTTCACGGTCCATTTGCCCGAAGACTGGGCCATCCTACGTTCCGATATCTTTTCAAGCCTTAACGATTTTTCGAGGGGCAAGAAAGTTTTGGCCAGCTCCTCAATCGATTGGTTTCTCCAGATTGTGCGCTCGGCGATTCGTCTAGCAAGCGTAGACTCGTCCGCATCCGAATGTCTTGAAACCAAATTTTTCAAGAACTGTTCAAGATGACCGAGATGCTGTCGCCAATCCCCGCACAATACTTGAGGAGCCAGCTTTTCTATATTTGCTAGACAATAAGTCCATCCATAACGAATTCGACCGTCACCAACTCCAACACCAACGTACGTTCGACGGAAAAGCGAGTTTGGCAAGCCAGAACCATCGTATCCCTCGACTTGATCGAGTTTTCGAATAGCTTGTTCAGGCTTTCGCAATCGCACAAAATCACCTTTCACCATTTGATTCGATGAACCAGTATCAATAAGAGCAGGGAAACTCCCTAAGTCCAAGAGTCGGCCGAATGTCTCAGCCAACAACATACATCTGAGACCAAACTGTTGCAAAATGGGGAATCGATTTTCGCCACGCATAAGTGTGCCATAAAAAAAGAACCCATCGGGACATTTTGAAACCAGGTTTAAGGCGACAGCATCAAGCTGATTGCTTCCGATGCCCCAGTCCTTTTGTCCTTCTCGTACGATTGCAAGGTAGTCTTCGTTAGGTCGAACAAAGTGTTCTTTATTCTCGTCGCAGACCCGATAGGTGATTGCATTGATCACTTCCCCAACTCTGTTAAGTACCTGAACATCCATTTTTTCATAAATATTCGGCGATCCCTCCTTTAGGTCTAATGCCTCCCAACCCTTGCTATCAACTTCAAAAAGCACTCCTGGAACGAGCTGCCCGATTCGAGGCTTTAAGTCCAGCACACCTCCTTTGCGGGTCGTAGAATTATAGGAAAATCCCAAGTCGAAATCGGGAAGGTTGGCTCTGGAATGGAACCTAAGCAATCCATGGTCGATTTTTTTACGACGACACCCTTCATTGAAGTCTTTTTGATTGAGATTGGATCCGTAAGCGAAATAGAGTTTTTGTGGCATGAAAGTGTTCCTTCAAGAAAAGGTGCTCAAGCTAGACAAAAGACCAAACGCGATTTGGTTGGTCTCACTACGAAGGAAGATTACAAGCAACCGTGTGACAGAGCCGTGACAATCTTTTACTGCAATGATTTTGCATGAACCAGTCCCAAAATCGACAGGTCTTCTGCCAACTGGTCTTCATTGAATACATTGATTTTCTGGTTTCCAGTCAACTGCGCAAATTTCTCCTTGATCCGGTGCTTGTGTTGACGGAATGTGCTGGATGGGCTTTCTCGATCGGTCCCAACTACCCTCCGCTCCAATTCGTCCCGAGATATGCTTGGCTCTGCAATCAGAAGCAAGACATACTTGGCATATTCAAAATTCCACTCTTTCCATTCTCCCTTTTTGGAGTGTCGAATTTTCGCAGTCCCTGGATTCGCCATCTCAATCAATATTGTTTCGGAACTTCTTTCAACGCGTTGCTCGAATTCCCATCTTGCCATTGCTTCAGTCATGTCAATTCGAGCGATGCCCCGACCTAAGACAAACCAATTTCCTTTGCGGAAAGGATCCATAGGCTTGATCCTAGAAATTCCTTCGAGCGATTGATAGGATTTCCCCAGTATGTACGATGCGAACTCCAGCATGTTAAAGGCAGTTGATTGTTGCTCGATACTTTGGTTATTCGCCCCTTTATGGGCCATTGTCCAGTGTCTAAATAATCGCACTGCCTCGGCAAACACTTGCTCGGATTTCGCCATCGCATGCTCGATCTCCCGCTTCTCAGAAAGCAATTGAACTAATCGGTGAATCACTGCTAGTCGATAGATAAGCGGAATCGGCCCAATCTTCTCACTGCCAGAGGCACGCTCAAATAGACCATCGATTTCTCGCAAAGTGCTTAAATCGACAGTGCGTGCTCTCATTTTGAGGTGCGCTAGTCGATACGCTGCAAATTCGGGCCAAGGCGAAGGGATGTCGTTTAACGTTGCCAAGTTGAAGGCTTGTTGAGCGAGTGCGATTGCATCAACGGTTCCTCCATACAGTAGTTTTTGGTCGACGCAATCCTGTAACAGTTTGTGAACTTGGTTTCGAATCTCTTCTAAAGTGTTTGTAATCACTCATTAACCCTTTGTCCTATTCGAATGACGTGAAAATCAACTTCTTCTCTGAGCGTCAAAAACGGTCGTCTACAACACACAATCATACTGGCGTTTTCCTTCAATGCTCTTTCGCCGCGTGCAAAAACTGAATTTAAGGAAAGGCAGCCTAACATTGGCGAGCAAGCATTTTGCGTCGTGTCATTGTTCGAGTCCTGGGAAATAATGAGGTCCTATGGCGTGCATCACCAAAAGAACCTTCATTGGGGCTAACAACTTGCGATATCCCCAACTTCTACCAACCGCGACTCTTCCGAGCACAGCTAGTCGAACAAAACATCTCCCCAACGTAGTCGAAAGCTTCATCATCAACAAAAAGCGGATAGCCACAAAAGCAGCAACTCCCCTCTTCCTGCCGATTCGAAATTCGAAATTTCTCCGGAATTGGACCTGGGTCTACTCCGGTTATCGCTTGGATCCAGTCGCGAACTGCTAATGGATCCGTCAATCCCGACTCTCGAATCTGCCGAACACGTTTCATCGAAGTTCCCAGCCGAAAGGCCAGTTGTTCGATCGTCATTTTGTGCTTGCGCATTAACGATGTGACTTTCTTGCCGGTCAATGAGCTTGGGAGCTCAACGCCCGCTTGAGAATCAGTCGTATGCGTAAAGCCGCTCATGACGTCCACGTACTCCTTCCAGTTATGACGATGCTGCACAATGCAATCATCGATTAACTGCCGCCGATCTGCCGGAGTCATCGCTCGCAGTGTGCCAGCCCCATTTCGCAGTTTTGCAACGACATGTTGAACAACCGATTTTACATTGGAGCCAACATGGCAATCGCGATTGACGATTTGGGAAACGATCGGATGGACTTGCAGATGCCGTCCTGATCGCGACGATCGCAGTGAACACAGCCAAGTCGAATCGTTCCCTTGCCTTTTGTATCCGCGATCTCTGACGGAAGTGAAGTTTTGTCATTCATGACGCCACCTCGCTCTCATTCATGCGATCTCGCTGCGTTGTACAACCGAACGACTTTAATTCGCGATAGTGCGAATCGGGTAGAACGGGAAGCCGCCAAAGAGCAATCTCTACTTGGCGATCCATTCCACCTGCGGCACGTGGCTTATCGATCCAACACCAAAAGGTATCGGTTTCGGAGCCAATGAGTTCAAGTCTTTCAAGATCTTTGATCTTGATCGTCTTGAACGGTCCGCCAGATGTGCTCATCTCCATCGAGCACTTACCATCTGGCTGCCCATAATCGGGACCCCAAAAGGTAGTCACTTGATTTCGTGGAGCGACATACAGTTCTTCACCGACATCGATCCACTGGCAATTTTCGCAGACCCGTAATCTTTCGCCATCCTGGAGAGCATACCACTCGCTCAATTCGACGATGATCAGATCGCCTGGTATTGGGATAAACCTTTTCATTCTTTCATTCCTCTCATTTAATTGAAACAAAGTGACTAGCAACAAAATGGACATCGACCATGCTCCGCATCCGTTTGAAAGCGGCTGCGAGCTATCTCTTCGAAGCGATTCGCATCGAAGTTTCCGATACAGGCTTGAACGATCAATTCAAGCGCCTTGACCTCAGAGCACTATGAGAAGGTGACGGTCTCGATCTGGACCAACTTCAACTCGTCGGAAATGGGACGGAGTATTGCGTACTCCTGTGCTCCATCGGGACCAGTTGAATCATTGGCAAAGATGTAGGCAACTCGACATGACGGGTTAAACAAGGAGCCCGCCTGCGGCTCTTAATGAGCCTTCAAGAAACACGGCAAAATCAAGGTGGAGCCATCGCTCTTGAGCAAAGCCAAGGGCGATGCCGCAAGGAGATTCAGCGAACCAGTAATGGTTGGCTGAATCGGGGACCTTGTTGCCGTGTTAAAATGAAGGAGAGCAGCAGACGGAAGAAAAAATGGTCATGAAAAACCATTGGATGCACGCCATCGGCCTCCATAGATCGCGAAGAGTTCATGCCGCAATCTATGTCGGTCTCGTTTCGCCAAATGGCGGCCTTGACCTTTCCCAATCGAACTTCGTGTACAGGTTTGTCTTGCGACATGATGAGCCTCTCTTTCAGAGTTTGA
>JAYVPE010000129.1:0-9159 GCA_043757575.1 Pirellula sp. | reverse complement strand
GTGGGCGGCATCCCCGTAACGCAACTGATCAAACCAGAACGGCTAGCGGAAATTGTGCAACGGACCCGAGATGGCGGCGCGGAAATCGTTTCTTTATTAAAGACGGGTTCAGCTTATTACGCTCCTGCAGCTGCAACGGCTCAAATGGTAGAGGCGATTGTGCGAGACAAGAGGCGGCTGCTACCTGTTGCAGCCCTGTGCAATTCCGAGTACGACGTTGGTGGATATTATGTCGGTGTGCCAGTAATCTTAGGTAGCAACGGAGTTGAAAAGATCATTGAACTGTCACTTACCGATTCGGAAAAAGCAGCCTTCCAAAAAAGTGTTGACGCAGTCAAGTCGCTAGTGGCCACTATGGAACAGCTATTGGCGTCCGCGTAATTGATTCCAAGCATTCCCAAACTTCCTCCGACTTAATGAAAGCATTCTTCCTGATTGACTTTCTTTCAACTTCTTAAGTCGTGCGCCATTGACGCACCACCAATGTCCTCAATACAACGTGTTTTATCACGTTGTTTTCGGCAAAACAATTCTCGTCCCTTATGCTCGTTTTAGCTGAATAGGAATCCCTGAATGAGTCGCCTCACGATGCTCCTGGAATCGATCGGTAACACCTCACCCACTTTTTCCACTGCGTCACGATGTCGGCCGTTAGGTAAAACGATTGAACTAGGCTTCCCACATCGCCTATTTGTCCCAGAGCACTACGAGCCAGGTTACGACTACCCTCTTGTTGTTTGGCTTCATAGCGACGCGAGTTGCGAGCTTGAGTTGGATAACGTCATGATGGCACTAAGTTCACGAAACTACGTTGCCATTGCCCCTCGTGCCAACCAAAAGTGTCGTGGAAACGACCGATGCTTTACTTGGGGGGACTCGCAAACCGATTGCGATGTCGCAGAAGATCTCCTTTGGGACAGTGTTCAAGCAGTCTCCAGTAGCCTGTCGATCAACACTCGCAAGGTTTTTTTGGCTGGGTTCGGTTCTGGTGGGACCATGGCACAATGGATTGGACTTAAGTACGCAAAGCAGATCGCGGGAGTGATTTCGTTGAGTGGCTCGTTTCCAACCGCTTCGAAAGTCCTATCCGATTGGAAACGCGCACGCGATCTTCAGGTTCTTTTTGCCCAGCGACAGGGCTCTACGCTTTGTTCGGAAGATGAGCTTTTGCGAGCAGTACGGATTTCGCACCAATCCGGCCTGAACTATAAATTTTTGCAGTTGCGATTGGAGCAGGACGACCGTCTCGAAGCCAATGAGTTGGATTCAACCATGCTCGAAGCGGCCAACCGATTCATGATGAGCATTGTCACGGATACGGAATTGAATCTGTCGCCAGAAACTGCCTGTGATAGCGAGTGTGTTGAGTTCGGATTTAACTAATCTAATGAATGCCGATTCCATGCTCATTGAAATGAACCAAGTGAGCATAGAGCGGGGCAGCACGCGTATTTTGGATCGCCTTAGCCTGCATATTCCTCAAAGTCAGCATGTTGCAATTGTCGGCCCAAATGGATCCGGCAAGTCCACGCTCCTCAAGTTGCTAATGAAGTTTTTCTACCCTTCCGTCGTTGACGGCCAGTCAGGAACGGTCCGTATTCTCGGGCAGGAAGAATGGAATGTATGGGATCTTCGTTCCCATCTCGGCTTCGTGAGTTCTGAGATCGATCATCACTTTACAGTAGGCCGTTCCGCTCGCTTAAATGCCCTCCAATCTGTGTTAACTGGATATTTTTCTGGCGAGCTTGAACCATTCTGTTGAAAGCTGGGAAAGTATTTTTGGATGGCCCTACTAGCAATGCCCTTAGCGGAGAGTCGGTCAGTTCACTCTTCGACACGCGTGTCCTCGTAGATCGCGATGCGGCAGGGTTATTTCACTCTCGAATCGCTTGAGCTGGCAAACAAGCGATCGCTGTGTCAATCTTCTCTTTTCGAATGGAATCCAACACACCAGCGAGAAGGTCCCGATGGCGTTGCCGAAATGGGACCGGATCTCCTTCGCAAAGGGTTTGAGAAACCAGAAACGAGACGACTGCGTTCATGAGTTCCTTTAAACCGCACCCCGTGACGCTGCTCGTTTCAACTCGAGTAGTGATCGACTTGGGGATGTTACTTGGTTCTACACCGATCAAGTCCGACTTGGTCAAGACCAACACAACTTTCCCTGAACAATGATTTAGGATTTGATGGTGAGTATCGGTCCAGAGTGTGGTCCGATCAACTAGCAAAAGCGTGCAATCTGCCGACGCGATGCGTTCGAGAGTTTGCTCGATTCCGATAGCTTCAATCGCGTCGGTTGCAGTTCGAATACCTGCCCCGTCGACGAGTTCGATTGGCCAACCGTCGAAACTGGAACGTTCCGCGAGCAAATCGCGTGTCGTTCCCGCTTGTTCATGAACGATTGCCCGCGTGTATCCAAGTAGCATGTTAAGCAGGCTACTCTTTCCAGAGTTGGGAGGACCAGCCAACACGACACGCCATGGCTCAACCAGATGGCTCCCAAGTTGCGATCGATCGATGAGTTGTTTTAGTCGCATTGTCGCTTGGGAAATGTCCCTTTCCATCAAGAGTGATCGAATCGAGTTTAGTTCCCGACTAAGTGCCCCTCGCATTTGGTCAAGCAAAATAGCAGTCGTCCGAAGCGTCGAAGCACGCAGTAAATCCTCGCGAGCTTCGGAGATTATACCGTCGTAATCGTTGGCGGAACAACGCAATGTCGCAGGCTGTTCGAGGGCTCCGCAAGCGACCAGACCTCGGAGGAAGGCGTCTAATGCTAAACGACCACCGTGGCAGTGTACTTCAACGCAATGTTCTGCTGTTCTGCAAACGACAATTGACTCGCCATGAACAAGACTATCGAATTGACTAAAGCCATATCGTATTGCATTGATTTGCAGGTTGGCGTCACCTTGATTGGGGCGCCAGCAGTGTTTTACAAAATCCAATGCAAGTGGACCGCTAATTTCCAGGACAGCAATAGCGGACGGAACCGTAGAAGTAAGTCGTGAAACGGTCGTGGGTGTGTTAACACAATCGGCGGTCGACAAATTACTTTACCTGCACCGTCACAAAGTGTCTGGCTTCCAGCCAACGCCGGCAGGCGTTGGGCCATTCGGAGGTGCCTGGCGTTTTTTTGGCAAGACCTAAGCCGTGTGCACCCTTTTCGAAAACATGCAGTTCGCCTGGGACTCCATGTTGAATCATAGCCGCAAAGAAGGCAACGGAGTTTTGCGGAGGTACGCCTTTGTCCTCGAGAGTGTGGAAGAGAAATGTTGGCGGGGTCTCTTTGGTCACGTTCAAGTCGCTCTGAAACGACTCTAGTAACTTGGGATCGGGTGAAGGACCGAGCAGATTGCGTTCGCTGCCTTTGTGGGTTGCAGGTTGGCCAAAGAGGATCACGGGATAGGCCAATATGCCGTAGTCAGGTCTAGACGATTGACGATCGATGATATCCGTATTCTGCGAATCGCCAACGTCGAACTTCGTAAGAACAGTGGAGGCCAAATGCCCGCCAGCGGAGAAGCCTAAAATGCCGACGCGAGTTGCGTCGATGTTCCACTCAGTGGCTTTGGCTCGAACTATTCGGATTGCTCGTTGCGCATCTTGCAGTGGAGCTGGATGGCCATAGCCTTTACCCCTATGCCGATAGTCGCAAATAATTGCGGCGAGGCCCATCTGATTGGCCCATTCCGCCATCTCGTTTCCTTCATGCCCCATTGCTAGTCCCCCATAGCCACCGCCTGGACAAATGACCAACGCACCGGTCGGGCTGTCGCACGCTGGCAACCGCACCATCGCGAGCGGAATATCTTTGGGTTCTTTTCCGTTTGCTCCCGGGGCACCATTTTCCCATAGTGGAATGTCAATCGACTTTGCGTCGGCAGCAAGCGTCGGAGAAATCATCAGAAGTGAACTTACAATGACTGTCGCAGTTAGGGTAGGACCAAATCTTCGCATGATGGAATCCGTGTAAAGGAACAGAAGGGAAAAAGTCATGCGCTATTCTACAGTAGATTTGTTCGTGGCGATCGCCCTAGCGTCGGCTTGATGTCGAAACTGGAATCCTGTTCTGTTCGGCATCCAGTGATTCGTCCGGAGAGTATGGGCGAGTTTGCAAGTCTGAATTTCGGGTTGGCATAATCATTTCTGCTTTAAGATTCGCGATGGAAGCTCGCATTTCTCCTCTTGTTTCGAAATGAATCCGAATAGCTCGCTCGTTTGTCACAAAACGAATCAGACTGAATCGACGCCAAGCATATTGCGATGTGTCGGCTGACGAAATCAATTGGCCGAGTGACTCTCCTCCGATACTGTCGCAAACCAATAGTCCGCTCTGTTTTTCTGCGGCAGGCGAATCGATGCGCACCAGTCCTTCGATATGAACCATCGCACCTGCAGGAGCGATGATCGGAGGTGACGAAACTCGCATCACGGCACCGCCGTATCCTGATGGAATAGGCTGACTGTTGATTGGCTTTGTAGCCAGTACTAGTGTGGGGCTACCGTCGGGCCCGTTCGCTCCGATGACACAGTCACTTTCGACATTCTCTGTTAGTCGTCGATCTACTTGCCAGAGAGATTCGTAAAGCTGAGCGGTATCCTGGAATGGAATTCCTGGTACAGATAGGGATTGCCAGCTTCGTCCGGCGAGCAATCGATTGAAATTCCAATGGAGCGACAACGATAGTGGCGATGCTAAGAGTGGGGTACTTTGAAAGGCTCCGAATTGCGAGGCCGCTTCATCCCACGAACCACGCACGATACGCTGGGCAGCCAACAGCGCTTGATCCGACGCTTTCAATGCGGATTGGATTTCCGAACGCGCCAAGTACTGGGTCGATTCACGATGCAACGACTGGGCGCGACGGATCTCTTCCCAACGCGGATCGTTGGAAGGGACACCCTGAGCGACCAAGGACATCTGGCCAATTTCAAGAACTTGCTCGGCGACATCGATTCGAGAGGCTACGAGACTCGTGGCGAGCCGCGGAAGCTGGTCCTGCAAGTAGGCGACTGGCTTGGAATCGACCACGGTAACAATTTGTTCGATGATGCCAGGGCGATCTATTACAACCTGCAAACCTGTTGGCGTTTGCTCTGCACGAATCGTTTCCATTACACCGTGGGTGATGCGAAAAACTTTTCGCAATTGCCCTGACATTGGCAAAGTGATTTTGATGCGATCGGTGTTCGGCGCTATCGAACAAATCTGATCCATGGGTCCGGACGCAACTACGATTGCTAGTTGACTATTCGGTGTTTCAAGGACCGTTGCTGTATGATTCGGTGAATCGGTCGCTAAGTTTTGCCAAGATGCTTGTCCTGCGCGAATCCAGGGCATGAACAACTCTATCTCTTGGTTGATGCCTGCGTAGCCTTGGCTGCGTGCCATCGAAGTAGGGTCGCCTGAATCGAGCGGCGAGCCTGATCGAAAGATAAAGCCGCGTGCTCCATGCATCATGCTTCGATAAAACTGCAATCGAACTTGGAGCAAATCGTAATCGACGAGGCGGACTGCTTCTGCCCCCAATGCCTTCATCGCTATTGCCTTTTGCGCTATCCACTCATCAGGCATCTGAGTAACGATCGACGTCAACGGAATAGATCGACCAGCCAGCGGTCGAAGGTCAGACTGATGGATCGCCGCAGCTTCGCTGGCAGAGCGCACACGCGTGGTGATCGGCAATGGCACAGCCAACCAATCGCTTAGCCGGCTATACGGACCATACATCTCCATCGCTTCGCCTACCGTCGGGCGAGCCATCGACTGTGGAAATCGAGCTAGCTTGGAGGCAAGATGACGCGTCTGTTGCAAATTGGATTGATCGAGCGTCATGCCGATCAGCCAGCCGTGAACATGTCGAAACTCGTTTGCAATGCTCTCTGTTGGAACTAAGTCGGGTGGACGAGCGATGACTCCCATTTGCGACCGAGTCGCTTGCTCGATGACGAGCGGGTCGTTTGGGTTGTTCGTGATGATTGCATTGAAGCCAAGGGACTTGAGGTAGTCCAAGCTTTCTCCTTGATGGAGAATCCATCTGGGTACAGTTGCCTGTAAACTGCGAAGTTGTTCTTGAACCGACATAGTTGATGGATCTCGCATTCCATCCAGGGAGATTCTCTCGCTGACGGCGATTGAGGTAGGAGCAACCATGCCGTCGACTTGCAAGTCGTCGACCTTCAGCTTGATCGTACCGGGTTCCGAATAGACGCTGAGCACCACTCCGTCAATGAAAGCGTCCTGCATATCGATACTTGGCCCAAGTAGAGTGCGCAGATACCTGCTGCGATCTTCGAATTGGTGAGTGACTGAAGCAATGCGGGATTCCGACCAACGCCCGCCGCCTTCAGTTGGCGTGCCGAAGAGGACTTCTGTGACAGGATCGTGGGTTGCCGGATGCGTACTGCGAGGGAAAACCACACGAAAACCGATTCGCAACCCGCTTTGCGCAGAGAGAATACGTATTGACGCGGTTAAGTCGTTAATGACAGCGCAAGGTTCGATTGGGTAGAGCAGGTAAACTTTACTGCCGGTTCCGAATGAAGTCTCTATGATTTCGAGACCGGGTTCCGATTTTCTAAATGGCGACAATTGCGCTTTGGCATCGCTTTGCCATAGTCGGAATTTTGGTTGCGACCCATCGAACGAGTCGAACAGTTGGGCTTTTGCATTGTTCGGTGTAGCGATGACGAAAAATATCACGCATGCAACAATGCGCGATGGGAAAAGCAACCCAACTGCTTCAAGCGGCCTGCGGGTTGACTTTTTGCAACAAAGTGCGAATGAATAGTGGAGAATAAGAATCATGAGAAGCAACCTTTTGTGCAAGATTGTAAGTCTAGCTTGTAGCATGACTTACGGCACAATTCCAGGCCGATTCGTGTTGCGAAAACGCCCCCGACTTTTAGGGTTAGCCAAATCGAAACGAAAGAATCGAATTTCCTAAGTCCTTGACTAGCATGGGTTTACCATCCATGTTAGTTCTCTCTTGAGGGAGTGTCGGCACAATAGCTGCATTTCTTTAATTTCATAATCGCCCGCAAACTTCCGGCAAACAATTACCAATCGCTACCTTGAGGAGCATCCGCATGAGCCACGCAGCCCAATCGACCGAAAATCTCGTGAACGACACGCCGAGCGAACTTGTGGATCTGCAAAAAGTAATTGAAATGCTGCCACCCGCACAACGTCTGACGATTCAGCCTGCATTCCAACGCGTTGTTGAAAGCACCAATCGTCGTCGGAAGATTTTGCAACTGGTACAAGATTCTATCGGTCAACTCCGTTTGGACATGAAATACCTAGTCTTTGATTTGGAAGCAACTCGACGTGAAAGAGACGCTTATCAACGCCAGATCCAAGAAATGATGGGAGAGCAAGGCGAGGCGGACGGAAGCACTCCAGAGGAAAACGTAGACTAGTTAACCGTGAATGAACGCCATAGCTTTGTGGTATTGGGTACCGAAAGTCGCCACTTTCCATCCCAAAAAACTCCTCCGGCAGCACAAAGTGAAATGCGCTCTCTCCAGAATCAGTCGAGTCGACCTGGGCAAAATGAGCCTGAATCGACTCGACTGTTCGTTTAATGGTTTGCTTGCCGGATTCATTTGGCTTAGTCTATTGTTGAGTCCAATGGATCTCTTTACCTCAACGTCACTCATAGTCGGTCAGCCGCTTCGATGGAATTTACGCCAAGGTCACTTACTCAACGCGCAATCGATTTGGAACTTGCGACTTCGGAACAGATCGATAGGTTTTGGGGCGAACTGCGTACTAGCGATATCAAGCTGGAAGACGTAAAGAACCTTCTTCTTCGCAAAGGAATCCTAACAAACTTCCAATTGGATCGTATGTGTACTGGCGAACGGCTAGGATTTTATTACGGACCGTATCGCGTTTTGTACATTATTGGCGCGGGCACGTTTGCTCGGGTATTCCGTTGTGTGCACCGCGACACCGGTCGTGTCGTAGCCGTTAAGGTTTTACGCCGTAGGCACCGTGATCAGGTTGCTTCAGTTGAGCAGTTCCTGCGCGAAGGCCGAATGGGATTGCAATTGCGACACCCCAACATCGTTACGATTTACGAAATCGAAAACGATGCTCGCGCACCTTATTTGGTAATGGAGTTTGTAGAGGGTGAGACGCTGAGAGAAATCCTGAAGATTCGTGGGACGTTCGGGGCGGCCGATTCCTTGAACATTATGCAAGATATTTGTTCCGGACTTGAATTTGCAGCATCCAAGGGGGTAACGCATCGCGATTTAAAACTAACGAACGTGCTGGTTCACTCTAGCGGTCGTTGCAAATTGGTTGACTTTGGATTAGCTGCCCTGGCTGACGTTTCGTCTCCAGAAGCGATCGCTGATTGTCCAAGCGCGCGAGCTATCGACTACGCCGCTCTCGAAAGAGGAACGGGCGTTCGCAAGGGAGATATACGTAGCGATCTGTTCTTTTCGGGAGTCATTTTATATAACGTTGTTTGCGGTAAACCTGCGCTGATTGAAACTCGCGATCGCGCGCAACGCCTCAATATTGCGCGCTTTACTGATTTCCCGCCACTCAGCGAACAGATCCCAGGCTTGCCCGATTCCATTTATGCGATTTGCAACAAGGCGTTAGAATTCGATCCAGAAAAACGATATCAAACGCCCAGTGCGATGCTAAGTGATGTCCAATCAGCCATCCAACAATTGGAGAATCCGGATGAAGTGAATATCGAGAAGAAAACCTCGCAGCACGCCATCCAGGAGATAAATGAAGTCGAGGCCAAAGAGGGTCAGGGCAAGACGCTAATCATTGTCGAAAGCAAACCTGACCTACAGAATATTTTGAGAGAAAAACTAAAAAAACGGGGTTATCGCGTTCTCATTTTTGGCGACCCTGAAAGAGCGCTGAGCAAGTTCAGTCCTGACGAAACTTCGCCCGCAGATTGTGTCGTCCTTTGTGCACCAGACCTTGGCATCCTAGCACTCGATGCCTTCAATAAATTTGCCGAACAGGAGCACACCAAACACGTTCCAGTTGTGATGTTGGTCGATCCAAAGCAACAGCATATCATACGTGGTGCTAAAACGAGTTCAATCCATGTGTTAGTTCCGATGCCGCTTAAGGTCCGAGAACTAAGGCAAGCACTGGTCAAATTGACGAGACAACAATCG
>JAYVPE010000128.1:0-9207 GCA_043757575.1 Pirellula sp. | reverse complement strand
TTTCTTGCTGTTTCCGATTTTGGATCAACGGTTCAATCTTTTCGAAGCCGGTCAACTCGAGTTGATTGTAGATGTGCTTGCACACGGACACGGGGTCTTTGGCTAAATCCTCGTAATGAACTTCGATCAACTGTTGTTCGGTCATTTCAACGCGATCTCTCTCAAACGATTCGTACATCGTTGTCAATGATTCCAATACGAAGGCTTTCAGTTTCGATTGATACTCACCGACCTGGATGGATTGAACCTGATCGAGTGAGTTCCACAATTTCATCGTAGAGGGATAGAGTTTGCGAGGATCTCGCACGATGTGAACAAACTTGGCGTCCGGATACATCGCTTTAAGGATGCCCAAACGACCTGTGTGAGGTGGGCTTTTGAGTATCAGCGGCTTGTTTGTTTTGAAGGTTAGAGCTTTCAAAAACCAATCGAACAAATATTTCCACCGTTCTAATTCGTTGGCACTGAAGCCGTCGGATGCGAGCGTACTTTGGAATGGGTAGTCATGGCACGGAAAAACGAGTCTCAAGTACGGAGTCGGAGCTCCAAGATTCATGAGAGCAAATTCGTCCTCTTGTGGCAAAGACCATCCAGCCTTCATGTTATCCATGGGCCGCTTGTTGGGAATCAGCCAATTGCCGTACTTGGAAACAAGGTATTCCGTCAGAAGAAAATGAGAGGGGGCAAAACACTGAAACGTCGTTGGAGACGCGTACCGATCATCTAAACCGAGTAGCTCATGAAGCAGTGTTGTGCCACTTCGCCAGTGGCCGAGGATAAATAGTGGCGGACCTGCAAGTTTAGTTTGAGCGATTCGGTGCCCGAAAATTGAATGCTGAGCCAGTCCGAGGAGATCGGAAATGGGCATGAACGCGGTTACGCCCAATGCAATGTGCAACCGCGACGGCGATATACGGAACGAATTTTTGAAAAGTAAGGGTATCCAAACTCTCGATGGCATACCGTGCCAAAACCTGGGCGAAAGAACTGGGTACTGGATGGATTGAGGCGATTTGTTAGAAGCCATTCGCCGAATTCGTCTTAAGAGATAATGCTATCGATTGAATCGTGCGGAATCCAAATCCGTTTTTGGGCACTTGAACTCGTACATTATCGTCCGGTTCAGGAAAACGATATAGACATCAGCCGGGAAACCTAGTTAGTTTTCCGAATACTTGTCGGATTTTCTAATGTTCTCGAAGGCAGGAAAACCCTGGATGGATTTTTGGACCAAATTATTTCTACGACACAGGCATGCAATTGTTCCGATTGGGATCATCGCCTGTCTAGTTGTAATTCTGGTTCCGCTTCCCCCGGCATTGCTCGATGTACTGCTTTCAGCGAATATCGCAATTGCGGTCGTCATCCTCTTGACGACGATCTACATCGAATCTCCGCTTGAATTTAATATTTTTCCGGCGATGCTGGTTGCTACGACTCTTTCGCGGCTGGTTTTGAATTTAGCCACCACGCGATTGATCTTGACACGGACAGGCACGGAAGGAATCGACGCTGCTGGGCACGTCATTCAAGCCTTCGGTGAGTTCGTGTCGGGTGACTCCCTCGAGGTCGGGATCGTCCTATTCATTATAATCTTTTTGATCAATTTCATCGTCATTACCAAAGGTGCATCGCGAATTGGCGAAGTTGCAGCGAGATTTGCATTGGATGGTATGCCAGGACGTCAGATGGCTATTGACGCCGACTTGAGCGCGGGTGCAATCGACGAAAAAGAAGCGCAGCGCCGCCGTGAAGAAATCACCAAGCAAGCAGATTTTTATGGTTCGATGGACGGTGCAAGTAAGTTTGTTCGTGGAGACGCAATCGCGGGTATTGCGATCACCCTGCTCAACATTGTTGGCGGTCTCTACATGGGGTATATGTACTCTGGCATGACGCTTGCACAAGCAGCCCATGTCTATACAAAACTTACCATCGGTGACGGACTGGTTAGCCAAGTGCCAGCGTTTTTGATTTCGTTGGCAGCCGCGTTGCTTACAACTCGTAGCACACAAAAATCGGATTTCTCCGGCGAGTTTCTGCGACAGATTTTTTCGCGTCCTCAAGCGTTGATTATCTCTGGCGTTTTCTTGCTCCTAATGACCTTTACGCAGCTCCCCGCGGTTCCGATGGTAACCATGGGGGGCGGCTGTATTGGGTTAGCACTCATAATGCAGCGACAGAAAAAACAAGATGCACAATTGGTCCAAAAGAAGGGACAGGACGCTGACAATGCCAAGAAAGCTCCGCCTGAAAAGAAAGTCGAAGACTATTTAGAAGTCGACCCGTTACGGCTAGAACTGGGAGCCAAGCTGATTGTACTGGCAGATCCCAATCGTGGCGGTGACCTGATGAAGCGTATTTCGACGGTGCGAGCCACCCTTGCAACGGAGATGGGCGTGCTGCTACCCATGGTCCGGATCAAGGACCGAATGAGTTTGCCTGAATATTCCTATGAACTTGAAATGGCTGGAAACCGAATCGCTTCCGGCACACTTCGACCCGATCGATTGCTAGCGATCGATACGGGCCTCACCAAGGGCTCGATCCTAGGTGACGAAACGACCGATCCGGCGTTTGGGAAACGAGCCGTATGGATCGATCCGAGAAATCGGCAGCAAGCTGAAATCTACGGCTACCAAGTGGTCGAGTGCGGTGCCGTCCTCGCAACGCATGTCCAAGAGACGGCAAGGAAGCATGCGGATGAACTGCTGACTCGCGAAGTAACGAAGCAGCTAATCGATCAACTCAAGAAGTCATCCGCGACAGTTGTCGATGAGTTGATACCGGGGCAAATGAAACTTGCAGAGGTGCAGCAAGTTCTTCAAAACCTACTTCGCGAAGATATTCCCATTCGGCAGCTTAGTATCATCCTCGAAACGCTTGGCGACTACGCACATCGGATCAAGGACCCGATTTGGTTGACAGAATACGTTCGCCATCGATTGGCCAGAACTATTTCGCACCGTTATCGCGACAGTTCTGGTGTGTTGCGAGTGATTACTCTCGACCCGGCTATGGAAGATCGTATCGCAGCCGGTACCGAGCAGACCGACCGCGGTATCTTCATCCGCATGTCGCCCGACTCCATTTCCAAAACATGCAATCGAATCGCCGATCAACTCAAGAAACTAGACCAGCTTGGGAAACCGAGATGTGTTGTCGTCAGTCCAAAGATTCGAGTACCGCTTAGACAGATAACGCATGAAGCGTTGCCTGACCTCCGCGTTCTGAGCTACAACGAAATATCGAGAGATACGAGCGTCGAATCCATCGCAATGGTCAGTGACCAGTAAGATAAAAGTACCAGAAAGATGAACTCTCCCATTCGTATCAAAACCTTTCGCTCAAGAACACTGCAGGATGCGTTTCATCAAATTAGGACCGAATTTGGTCCGGACGCTTCGATTTTGGAAACAAAGGCTGCACGATACGGGATCTTCGGACGCTCTCGAATCGAAGTGACTGCTAGTTCCACAATTAAAGATTGCCAGCCCATCGACACCGAACAGAACGTATCGGATATTGAAGGGAAAACGGAGCCAAATCATAATTTAGCAATAGAAAGCTTCCCCGCACCTTTAGCCGAAGTACCAGACGAAAACGCGGGGGTAGCAGACAACAGCAGTCTAAGTTTAAGTGACTCAATAGCAGTACCGATTGAGTTCGATGGTCCAGAGCGTGTGATTAGACAGGTTCATCAAGAACTGATCGCGGCAGGAATCGCTCCAGACATAGTCCGACACTGGATTGATGCCACCCGATATTCCATGGATCCCTTCGTGATGCAAGATGTTTGGACACTTCGCTCTAAACTTCAAGGCTTGATTCGCGATTTGGTTCCTGTCGCACCGCCAGTCGTGTTGGACGATTCACGACAGCAGGTCATTGCATTGGTAGGCCCATCTGGCGCTGGAAAAACAACTATGCTCGCGAAACTCGCTGCGAACCTAGCGATGCAGCGCGGACATTCCGTCGGAGTGCTTTCCACAGATTCTGTGCGCTTAGGGTCAAACCACCTATTGCAAAATTGCGCTGAAGTACTTGGTTGGCAATTTGATGTTGTCGATTCAATCGAACAGGTGACTTTATGCATGGAGGGTTTCGCTAGCTGTCGTTTTGTTCTAATTGATACGTGCGGTTGCTCGCCAGCCAATACGGAATCGATGGATCGAGTGAATCAATTTTTGGCGGCAACCAGGCCCACAGAAACACATCTGGTTATTCCAAGCACCTGCAACATTCGATCGTTTCTCCGATACGAGCAAGCCTTCGAACGGCTAAATCCCAATAGAATGATTCTCACGCGACTTGATGATTCGGGTGGTTTGGGCGAGTTATTCGCGTGTTTGCAAAGTAGTTCGTTGCCAATCAGCTATTTATCCAACGGTCCGCGAATCCCATCCGACCTGATTCAGGCGACAGGAATCCGGCTCGCGCAACAGATCATGGCAGTCTCGCGGATTCCGGAATGAAACCCTGGTGGTCATTGAGTCACAGGTTCGGGCACAGTAGACTAGAGTTCAGTTTATTGAAGTCGTAACAATGTCTACTCTCATCTCCCGCTTTGGAGTACCGTGCATGCGCAGTTTGAACAGTCTATTATTGATGACGTTTGTCGGCTTGGGTGTTTCACTACATGCGAATGCACAAGAGACTGCGGTCCGTGATCGCGCGCAACTCGACCCGAATCCCGTCAGCCCCGCCGCGATCAACACTGAGCTTACATCAATCGATCGGTATGTTGCGGCCCCGGATGCGACCTATCGATGGGATTTGGTAAGTTCCCAGGTGACACCTGCTGGAACACTTTTCGTCATCGATCTCAAATCCCAAACCTGGCTCAAACCCAGCGAGGTAGATCGGCCCGTCTGGCAACACTGGCTAACTGTTTTCAAACCGACGGGAGTTACATCCAATAAAGCGTTGATGTTCATTGGAGGGGGCGGAAACGGCGGAGAAGCGCCCAAGGGGTTGGATGCTAGAGTTGCAGCCATTGCAGCCGGCACAAAAAGTGTTGTTGCCGAACTCAAGCAAGTTCCTAATCAACCATTGATTTTTCATGGCGACGGTAAACCTCGTGTCGAAGACGACTTGATCGGCTACACGTGGGACCAGTACATCAAGACAGGCGATGAACGATGGCCGGCCAGAGGGCCGATGACCAAGGCGGTGGTTCGCGCCATGGATACTGTCGAAGCTTTCATGGCGAGTGACGCGGGTGGCAAAATGCCAGTCAACCAATTTGTGGTTGCTGGTGGCTCAAAACGAGGATGGACCACCTGGATGACAGCGGCCGTTGACAAACGCGTTGTAGCCATTGCTCCTATGGTAATCGATGTCCTCAATCTGGATGTTTCGATGCGCCATCACTATGGTGCCTATGGATTTTGGGCGCCAGCTATTGAGGAGTATGTGGACCATCGCATCATGCAACGTCGCGACGAGAAACGCTATAAAGAACTCATGCAAATTGAAGATCCGTTCGCTTATCGAAATCGATTCACCATGCCGAAGTGCATAGTGAACGCAACGGGTGATCAATTCTTTTGCCCAGACTCATCACAGTTCTACTTCGATGATCTTCCTGGCGAGAAGCACCTGTGTTACGTTCCCAATACGGAGCATTCATTAAAGGACTCCAATGCTCTCGATACTTTGATCGCATTTCACCACACCATTGTGCACGGCACAGCCCGACCCGAGTTTGTTTGGACGTTCGACGATAAGAATAAGGTGCAGGTACAATGCAAAACACAACCAACGCGAGTGGTTCTATGGCAAGCCGTGAATCCAGACTCTCGCGATTTCAGAGTGGATACGATCGGGAAAGCCTACAAATCAAAGGAATTGAGAGAGGTAGCCGATGGCATTTTCGAAGCCCAGTTGCTTGCTCCGGAAAAAGGCTGGCAGGCGTCGTTTGTTCAGTGCGAGTTCGATGTGGGGGCACCCGTGCCAATGCGTCTTAGCACCTCGGTGAAGATACTTCCAGAGACGTTGCCCTTCTTAAGCAAAGTGATTCCGAAGGAGTAAAGTGTTCACCGGCTGGCGCCCTCGCGAGCCAAGTGGCACTCATTTTGGCGTCGGTGAGCTGCAGAGCAATAGAGCCCGGATTATTCGTATCCCGGCACGTAAGCGAGGAACTCCGCATGGTTTCTTCGCTTACCGGCTTGTCGATTTTAAGTGTTCTCCAAGAATTGCAAATAGCCGTTGGGCGTTAGCCCCGGTTGTCTGCGTCCGAACCGATGCTAACGCTTTATGAGCCGCTGGGCGCTAACGCGGTTGACTAAGATCGCAGCGAATATAGAATCGAATACGGGCGGCTAGTGGTTCGTCAAGCTCAAGAATTAGGGTTGGCTTGAGTCGACTTTTTCGTCACATTGGGGAAACACGGCGGTTTCTCACGGACAAGAAGTATATCGTTCGGTTAGTTGATGGCGAACGCGAACAGCTCAATCAAATCGTTAAAAAGTTTAGCGGTTCAAATGAGAAGGTTCGTCGCGCACAGATTCTGTTGAAAGCAGACGCCAACGTCCGTCAGACACCAAAAAAACAGAACAATCGCAACATCGAGTACTGGGTCATCCCACCGGAATGCGATGCCGAGTTCGCAGCCTGCGAAAAAGTGACTCTGGTTTGTGACAATCTCAACACCCACACCCGCAGTGCATTCTACGAAGTGTTTGAACCGTCGCGAGCCAGAGCGTTGGTCAAGCGTATTGATTGGTGTTAGTGGTACGACAAAACGAAATAGTTCAACCCAGCGCGATTACGAATTGACGGATGTTTCTGCCATGTCACGAGCATGGTAAGAGCTTCGTACGAATGGTCCGGATGCCACTTTTTTGAATCCCATCGACTTGGCAATCCATTGCAGCTCGTCAAATTCCTCTGGCGGGACATAGCGAACGACCGGTAGGTATTTCGGACCGGGTTGCAAATATTGGCCAAGGGTTAAGAAATCGCAATCGTTAGTCCGAAGGTCTGCAAGGCACTCGAGTAACTCGTCCCGCGTTTCTCCCAGCCCAAGCATCAAACCACTTTTTGTCTTGATCAGTCTGTTACTCGTTTTTACGTGCTTTAGTAACTCCAGCGTCCAGCGATATTCACTTTTTGGTCCTCGAACCCTTCGATAGAGTCGCGGAACTGTTTCCATGTTGTGATTGAACACCTCAGGTGCCGATTCGATAACTCGATCGAGTCCATGCTTTTGCCGTACGAAGTCTGGCGTGAGAACTTCCACCGAAGCCCCTGTCTTCTTTCGAACTGCAATAACGCATTGGTAAAAATGTTCGCCGCCGCCATCTGGCAAATCATCTCGGGTGACAGAGGTGATCACTACGTGCTTTAGTCCAAGTCGCAACGCCGCTTCCGCTACTCGCTCAGGTTCGTCCCCCTCGAGCGTTTCTGGTTTGCCGCGAGAAACGGCGCAGAATCCGCAGGGTCTGGTGCAGACGTTACCTAAGATCATGAAGGTGGCAGTGTTTTGCGAGTAGCACTCCATTCGATTGGGGCATTTTGCATTTTCGCAGACTGTTTCCAGACGCAATTCATTTAGCAGCCCCGATGTAAAGTGATTCGCGTTTCCTTTTGGAACTTCTCGACGGAGCCATGGCGGTAGCCGTCTGCTTGGCTCAAACAATGGGACCATAGATCCACAGGTCACAGAATCAACCGACAGGCCTTCTGAGATTGGCAATGTTTCTGCTAGCGAAACGACCTTCAAAATCGGAAGTTGCATATGGATATTTGATAGGAATGCGGAAAGGGAAAAGGGGTTGCAGGTTAAATGAAGTCAAAAGAGGTGGGATTTTGGCTGCTGGAAGCCTTATTATGGTCGAAGGCAGCTTTTCAAGCCAGAGACCCTGAAAAACGACTCCGGATTTATGCATTGCCGAAAACTCCTTCTAGGGGAAACAGATACCAAAAAATCCGACCAAACATCTGGCACGAACAACCAGGAATGACGTACATTAGGTGGACTTGCGCGATAGCGGCAAACTTTAGAATTTGTTACGAGGTTGGTTTAATGATAATTATTCAAATTGTGACGGATGCGATGAAATCGAGCTTTTCCGTGGTAACACCGATGCTGGGCATCTGTTTTTGGATCTTTGCGGGCACAAATGTACTGATAAGCTCGGAGTGCTGCCCTTTCTGCTCGGCAGCCTCACAAACCCTAAGGCAAGAGATTTTGTCGATGGATGCTGCAGCAATCGGTCGGTTAGAAACGGATGGACGAACCGATGTAGATGGAACTGCCGCCTTCAGAATTGAAAAAGTACTTCTGGGGGGAAAACTAATCAAAGTGGATCAGGCGATTGAGGCGAGTTATTTCGGATCAGGAAAGTCGGCCAAGAAATTTTTGCTCCTGGGCGTTGATCCCACCAAGCTGCTTTGGTCCTCCCCTTTGCCACTCTCTGCTGATGCTGAGAGCTATGTCGAAGCGATTCAAAAGTTGCCAGAGTCCCAAGTAGAAAGACTGGAATTTTTCCAAAAGTATTTTGAGCATGCTGATTCCTTACTCGCTCGAGACAGTTATGACGAGTTCGCCTTGGCACCTTATTCCGATGTGCTGCTGCTCAAAGATAAAATGGATCGCGAGCAACTGCTAAAATGGGTACAAGACACGTCAAAGTCTCCCGATCGGAAACGCCTTTATTTCACGATGCTTGCCATTTGTGGCAAACCCGAGGATGCAAAATTATTCGAGTCGATGATTCGAAGTGAGAACCCAGAAGCAAGAGCTGGTTTGGATGCATTGATTGCCGCCTATCTGACCCTGAAGGGCGAAAAAGGGATTGAGCTCGTCAAAGAACAGTTCTTTGACAATGCACAGAGTCAGTATGCCGATATCTATTCCGCTGTGATGGCGCTCCGATTTCATGGAACCGAAGCAAACATTTTGCCTAAGGATGTCATTACAGGGGCAATGCATCGGTTACTTGAGCGGCCTGATCTTGCCGACTTGGTTATTCCAGACTTAGCAAGGTGGAGCGATTGGAGCCAGATCGATAAAGTTTGTGAACTATTCGAAAAGGCGACCGACGACAACAATTGGGTGCGAGTACCAGTCATCAACTACTTGCGAGCATGCCCTCTCCCCGAAGCAAAAGAAAAACTGTTAAAGCTAGAAAAAATCGACCCAAAGTCGGTCCAACGCGCAAAGACGTTTTTTCCGATCCCGTCACCAGTTGCGCCCAAAAA
>JAYVPE010000127.1:0-2507 GCA_043757575.1 Pirellula sp. | reverse complement strand
AGCCTAACTTCCCCAACAACTCGCGTTGGAAGTGGAAAAATATTGGAATTGCGATTTTTTCTCTCACACCATTTTCTTCGTTCGAACAAGTGCGATGCAGATTGATTGCCACGCCTACATGACTGCAAGATTGTCTCGGTGAATGACTTCTTCGTAGGGACATTGACCCAGGATCTGCTCGATGCGATCACTGCGGCAGCCAAGTATTTGCTTGACTTGATTCGCATTGTAGTTAATCAAGCCGCGGGCAATCTCGACCAACTGTTGATTGACTATCGAAACGATATCTCCCTTTCCAAAGTCCCCGTCAACATCCTTGATGCCGATTGCCAATAGACTTCGACCATCCATGCACATGGCTTTGGCCGCCCCATCGTCAACGGTCAGTGTTCCGGCCGTCTGCGCAGAGAAACCAATCCATCTCTTTCGGGGAGTAAGCGTTTTCGCTTGCGGCATGAAGAGGGTTCCCACCGTCGCACCCTGCGCCAATTGAATCAAAACATTTGGCTCACGACCCCAAGCGATAACCACGGCTTGGCCGCTCATCGTTACAAACTTGGCCGTGGTCAGTTTGCTGGCCATGCCGCCTTTGCTCACGCCTGTCTTGCGATCGCGGACCATTTCTTCGACGCGATCATCGATTCGCTCTACGATTGCAACGACCTGTGCTGTCGGATCCCGAGGGTCACGATCAAAAAGTCCATGTACATCGCTGAGTATAGTAAGTACACTTCCCTCCAAAAGACCTGCAACCATTCCCGCAAGTCGATCGTTGTCGCCGAATGTCGTTTTCAATTCATCAACGGCCACGGTGTCGTTTTCATTGATAATCGGGATAGCTCCCATTTCCAACAGACGACGCAGCGTATTGCGAACGTTGAGATAAGCTACTCTGTCATCCAGCTCCGAGGCTGTCAACAAGATTTGGGCTGCATGCCGACCATGTTCCGAGAATGTCTGCTCGTAGACCTGGATCAAATGTGTTTGGCCTATGGCTGCGACCGCTTGCAAAGTGGCTAAGTCCGATGGCCGACCTGGCAGTCCAAGTTTGCCAACACCGCTTGCAACAGCCCCGCTTGAAACCAAAACTACTCGTTTTCCCATGCCGACCAGGACTAGCAATTGCCTGGCCAGATTTGCAACTTGGACGCGATCCAGTCGCCCGTCGTCATCCGTTAATGAACGTGACCCAACCTTGACCACCCACGTCGATGCTTCCGCAACAATTTGCCTACGTTCGTCCATGTTCTTCCACTGGTCTTGTAGCCTTAGCAAGTGCTCTATCAACTTGATGAACTGAGGTCTGCGACGGTTATCGTCTCGGAATAGGCAAAATCGTTCAAGGGCTTTATCGAAAAAATCTTTGCGGTTACCAAACGATTTCGATAGCCATGAACTCGCCCGGAAACAGAATGATCTTCGCCGAAGGTCGCGACTTGCTTGCAGAAGGTTTTGGGGTCATGGGGGACCTATTGGCAAATGGCTCGCGCGACCGCATCTTCGGGATGTCTTCGGCCCCTTCGGGGTCGCGGAAGGAGGTCTGGGAAATGGCGGCTGAGTGGAAAACAACAAAGCACAACGACTCTCCGCGAAAGTGCAAGAGCGAAGATTCGAGTGATGGTAAAGCGAATTTTGAATCGATATGGTTATCCACTGGATTTGCAGGACGCCGCAGTGAAGATTGTTCTGCAGCAAGCAGAACTGCTTTGTGCGGATTGGGCCAACACACCGTTCTGCTGATCAACTTGTCCTACTCCGGTCTGTTCTACGCCTGCGAAATGACCGCTAGGTCTGCTGCCCAGGCTTCGATCAGCGACGCTGGGCTGACCATTCGGTCGAGATGCTCACGGGCTTCTATGCATCGCTTGATGGCACTAACAAACGAATTCGAATCCAGAGACATCAAATGCCCATATTGAGCCATCGCTACAGAGTTGTTGGCATCAGCCGATTGTGCATTCAGTTGCGATTCCATGCCGGACCGATAGAACTGCAACGCGAAATCCAAAATAACTTTGAGCCTCTCGCGTCGCGGCTGCGAGTCCGCTCCGACCGATTCCATGTTTCCCTGAACCGCTTTGGCGAGCTTTGTAAAATCGAGCGGGCGTTGAACAAGCTGATCGAAAAGCTCGGTTCGAAACGTTCTAAGTTCTTCGTTCGTCCAGTTAACAACGGTGGACAGGGAACCGCCGGCTTGGGCGGCTAAGCTTATCGCGTCCGCGTGATTGTCCGCGAGCCCGTATCGCAAGATCAGTTGTGCCAAGTTGTCTACCGTCAAAGGCTGGAAGCGGGCCATTTGGCATCGAGAGCGTATGGTCGGCAATTGCCGCTGAACGCTGGTACTAATCAAGAAGATGAGCGAACCCGGCGGTGGTTCCTCAAGTGTCTTGAGCAAACTATTGGCACCTTCCTCGGCCAAGGTATCGGCGTCGTCTACGATTGCAATCTTGCATCGTCCCGAATAAGGTTTCATACGCAGTTCATAGCACAATCCCTCGCGCATTCGC
>JAYVPE010000126.1:0-9245 GCA_043757575.1 Pirellula sp. | reverse complement strand
AATCGAAAAAAATCAAACCAGCCCCGCTGGCCGGGTCGCCGCTGCGCTGCGAAAATCAAGCTCCGACGAACAAGCGTTCGCTTGTTTAAGGACTAATGACCGCTCTTGGCCGGCGAACTAGCTTTTGCTTCCATCTCTTGTTTAGCAAGTTCGGATGCTTGTGCGTCGAGTACTTTCCCTGAGGTAAGTCGCTCCGTTTTTGCAAAGGGTTCCTCAAATACTTCTGTCAAGACGAACACTTCGACGCGGGAATCGCTGGAGAGGTCGACTTCCTCTGCTTCAAACCGAGGATCGGAATTGCCGGCGGCGCTTGGGCGAAGTCGTCGCGTGTCGATACCTTGCTCCACTAGATACTGAGTGACCGCCATCGATCGCTTGTACGAAATATTCCAAGCGTCGAAAGCCGACTGAGGCGAATTGCCGCTGCTCGCCGCATGGCCTCGAATTTCGATGCGATGTTGATTGCCTTCTAACTGGGGAAGCAGATTCAACAAGATTTCTTTTCCTTCGTCGTTGAGTTCGATGGAATTTAAGGGAAACGAAACGATGGAACCAACATTGCTTTTGTCCCCCTCGTCCGTCATCTTTGGAAACTTGTTCTCGCCCTCGGATTTCTTGGTACCACGTGCCTTGGTAAGTCGTCGATTTCCGGCACCGTTGTTGCTTGACGGAAGAAAGGATTTAGCGTCATTGCCAGCTATTTGCTTGCCGCCTGGATTTCGAAAATGCTCAGCAACGGCTTTGACAACCTCGGGCTTCTGGGATGTTAACCACATCACCATGAAGAACGCCATCATCGCTGTCACGAAGTCTGCATATGCAACTTTCCATGCACCACCGCCACCGCTTGCCATAGTTTACGCTCCACCTGAATCAACAGTCTTGAACAGTTTTTCGATTTCTACGACGGTAGGTCGAACATCGCTTTCAAGTCCACGTCGTCCGGTTTCAATTGCCATCTTCGGTTGCATTCCATTGAAGAAACCCTGCAACACACAAGCGATCGTTCGAAAGTAAGCACTTTCAGAGTGGCCGATGCTGGCCATTTTGGCCGCAAGCGGACCGAAGAAGCCATAGGATGCAAGAATACCTAGAAATGTCCCGACCAATGCAGCACCCACTTTGTGACCAATTTCAGCGGGCGGACCGTCAATATGTCCCATTGTGACCACGATACCAAGAACTGCGGCAACAATTCCGAATCCCGGGAGACCGTCGGCTGTTTTCGAAAGCGCATCGACTGGGTGATGGTGTTCGGATTCCATGGCGCCGATTTCGATTTCCATAAGATTGCCAACATCCTCAGGTCGAACTGAACCGTCGATGACCGGCCCAAATGCACCCTTGATGAAATCGGTGGCGTGATGATCGGCTGTGAGCTTTGGATATTTTGCAAAAACAGAACTTTTGTGAGGGTCTGCGATGTGCCCTTCGAGCGAGAGTAAACCGTCACGGCGAGCGATTCGAAATAATTCGTAAAGGGCGGAAAAAGTTTCCTCGTACGACTTCTTGTTATAGGGTGCTCCCTTGAGAGTTTGGAGGAGTCCCCTGACAAGTCCTTTCAGTACACTCATTGGAGACATGACGATCAGCGCACCCAACGATGCACCTCCGATTGTCACGAATTCGGAAGGATGAACGAGCGACTCTAGGTGCCCGCCAGCCATCATGAAGCCGCCAAGTACGCAACTAGTAACACACAAACATCCGAGAATGACTACCATACCATTGAATCCTTTGATTAGATGAACCCAGGTATATAGCCCTCAAACTCGACAGCGGCAATGTTTCCTAGTCAGGTAATGTTTTAGGAGCATTGAGAGTTTTATAAAATTTCCGAAAGTAACGATTCTGCCGATTAGCATCGTCGAATCAAAACCAAAAGCGTTCCGAGCGATACCAAACAAAAACCAATTGTCGAACATAGTCCCAATTTCAGACCTAACGACTGACTTACGACTCCTACGGTCCACGGGCCCAGTGCTCCTCCTATGCCGCCAAAGGTAAAGAGTATTCCCAATACCGTGCCGACGTTTTCTTTATGCTTTCCTGTTACAACCGCAGTAACCGTTGGGAATACAATTGAAAAAAAACCACCCGAAATCGGCAACGCAAGGATGAGGGAATCGGGGCCCAAGATCCCTGTTATTAAACAAACAAGTCCACCAATCAATGCTGCACCAACCACTTGTAGATAGCCTAGACGCTCGACGACGAAGCTTCCAAAGAATCGCCCCAACATGATCATCACAAAAAAGCCAGAAAGGTAGAACGAGCTTTGAGCCACCGTCTGGCCTCGAACTTTTTGAAGATATTCCATTAACCAAGCGGCTAAACCTAACTCGACCGCAACATAGGAACTGATCAACAGATAGTACCAGCCCATTTGGCATGTGAATCCGACTCGAAAAATAGTGCGCCAATCCCAGACCGAGATAGTAGGCAATTTTGCTACTTCACAATTCGGTGCAACAACAAAGGCAATTGTCAAAATGCCGGACAACAGTACAACCGACAAAAAAATGTTCTGCCAGGCCACACCCATGCTGATAAGCCATGCGACATACAGCGGTACCAAGAAAGAACCGGTACCATGAAAAGTCGCTAACAAGTTGAGGTAACGGCCAGGATTATCGCGATGCAATTCCACGATCAGCCCGTTTGCGCCCACTTCGATGGCTCCCAACCCTAATCCCACAACGCTCATCATTAAGATCAAGATCCTAAATGAACTCATAAAACTGACACCGATCAATCCAAAACACAAACAAATCCCGGCGAGTAATAGCACATGTCGATAGCCAACCCTATCAGAGAGGACTCCCGTGAGAAGAGTTGCCACAATGAACCCAAGGTAGGCTCCCAAAAGAATCGTTCCACCCTGGCTAAGACTTAGCTGCTCAGACCGTAACAGTTCTGGCAGGACGGGGCCTTTCAAATTGTCGATGAATCCAAAAGCGAAAAAAGCCAGGAAGCAACCTACCGTCAATAGTGTTTTGGAATTGAGCATTCAGCAGGCGAACCTCATTAGTGTATTCAACGGCATTTGCCGCATGGCGTTAAACGAAGTACCGTTTGACTAGATTTGCAATTCCGTAAGCCAACAAGCCCAAGGCAAATGTGCCGATACAGAGAAAAAATGAAGTGCGTTCCCGTTCCAGCGAACCAGCAACCAGCAGGAGCGCGATTGCTACCCCCACATAGATCGATGCAGCCACGTGTTCGTACCATTGGATTGGAGATTGCTCACCCATGAACTTGCGTGCAATCCACACACTGGAAACCGCTAATGCTCCGCATGCGGTCAACGTTAAGCCAAGGTACTTAACAATTCCTTCGATCTGAGAAACCCATACGACCACGATACTCAGTAGTCCTTGTGCCACGATTGCGGTTCTAGGCACTTGGTCTGAAATGCGGAACAGCTTCGGCATCCGGCCATCCTCCGCCATTTGTGCGTACACCATGGGACCGATGGCCATCATGGCCAGAATGCTTGTCGCCGCCGAAAGGACGATAGCCGTCTTTACCAACCCGGAAAGCCAACTACCACCAATGTTTTGCGCGACGTCAGCCACGTAGCTTTCTCCCGCTTCAGCGATGCGATCCGGGCTCATTCCAAACAAAAACACGTAATTCAATAATAAATATAGCACTACGACTAGCACGCTCGCAATTAGCATGGATCGGCTGACTAGATTTCTGCTATGTGCCGGGTTTGTATTGGGTCCTTCGATTTCTCCCGCGAGATAGATACTCGCATTGAATCCCGTGTAGGCAAGGGAAATATAGAAAAGGGACACAACCATTTGAACCAAAGTAGATGGCTCCAGAAGTCTAATGCCCAACGAAGGGGATTCATTGGTCAAGCTAGCCGCATCTACGAGTAGACCTGTATTGTTTCCCTGCATGACAAAGGGGAGACCGACGATTAAAAAAACAGCAAAGCACAAAAACTTGATCGCGATGACCACATTATTGAACCACGCCCCGACTTTTAGGTGACAACCGTGCAAGAAGGCAACGAAGACAATGCTGCCAGTCGCGATGAGCTTGGTGGACGTGATCGCAGAATCGGCTCCGCCTAAGTACTTTCCCAACAAAAGGGCCGTCGCAGCGATAGGAGCGGTAAAGCCCGCGATGATCGATATCCAGCCAGCAATAAAGCCGACGGCTGGGTGTACACAACGTGTTAAATAGGAATACTCACCACCAGACACAGGCAATCTGTTTGCTATCGCTCCGTATGCAATAGCACCGCAAATGGCATGCAAACCCCCAATTAACCAAACCAGCAATACCAAGCGTGCATCTTTGAGAGACAGGAGTGAATAGTAACTTCCAACGTAAACGCCCACGCCAATCATATTGCCAAGGACTAAACAGACCAAAGAAAACAGGCCTATGAGAGGCCCTCTTGAGAGAGGTGGCATTTGGGTATTAGTGGTGCTGGATTTGATTGTGGATTCCCCTTCGAGACGCAAAAACGGAGCCGCAGGCTGAATTGATAAAAATCACAACCCGACGGGTGACGGCTTGTTAATTTAATTAGCCGCAACGCTTTAGCGTCGGTTGACTCGCCAACAACCGGGGCTAACGCCCATCGGCTAATGACTATTTTTGTAAATTACATTAAATCAACAAGCCCGTGAGCGAGTGAATTCAAGAGCCCCTCGCTCACGCATTCGGGTTATTAAAACAACAGTAAACATGGGAATGAACACATTTTCATCAGGCCAGTTCTAGCTTAGCATTAATCGCAACCGTTCACGAGGCGGGTTCGTCCCAGACCTCGCCTAGACGTGCGCGGTGGCCCAGTGGCCCAGTGGCCGAGCGCGCAATTCTACTCCTTGCCCAAGCTCGCAAGATCGCGACAATGTACGAAGCCAATTGCTTTAAAACGTCTCAACACTCTTGTGAGAGGAATCGAGTCGCTCCATGATTTTTATTCGACCGCAGAGTTATCCACTGTTAAGTGTGAGTCTTGTTTTAATTTATCTTCAGTTTTCGTGCTCCCATTTATTGCTAGCTCAAGCAGTGTCAGGCAAGATAGAGGCGATCGCTTCCGAACCGTATGGCGTTGCTCGAATGCTCATTCCTGTGGGGCAGTTGGCGACGACGACAACGCTGCGTATTCTCGTTTCGGACACGAGTGATCGGGTCATGTTTCCGGCGGTCGATTTGCTAACCAGCGATTCGCCTGAAGTTCATTCGGCTCCTTCTGGAGATCGGCTGCGACTGGGCAACGGAGCACTTATTGGTCGTATTCGTGGCGCTATTCAAAATGCGAAGGAACAGATTGACCCACTTGAATTAGTTCGGGTGCAATTTTTGTTTCGCGGCGTGGAACCTTTTCAAGTACATTTGTCGGGCGATATCGAGACCACGCTAGAAGTCATACCAATCAAGCTTCTGGACCCGGTAGACGCAACGGATACCGGGAAAAGGAATTCGGAAAAACTCTCGCAGGCACCGCAGTTTCAAGCTTTGGTCCAGTCGTGGTGGGATGGGTACGTTAATCAAGCCAAGCGGCAATTAGAGCGAAGCGACTACCCTGCGATTGTAGAGAGTTACTTGACCCATACACTCGCGAATCGTTACGGTTTAGAACTGCCTGATGTCTTAAAGAAGAGAACTTCCAAGCGAAAGCAATCGGATCCTCTGCCCACGATCGCGTTGGTAGCAGGGGTTGAGGAATTGCGGGCTGAGCTCTTTCAAGAATCGCTTCGCAAGGCTCCTCCCATGAACGTAAAAATGGTGCCAATGCCGGTGGCCCCGAGATGGAGGGATGCTTCTGTGCCGTATACGCCAGAAGATTTGAACATTGAATCCATTGCGAAAGCGGTGCCGCCCGAATGCTATTACCTTCGCTTTGCAAGTTTTTCGAATTACCTTTGGTTTCAATCGCTCAGTGAAACGCGTGGAGGCGATTTGGCGCAGATGGCTGTGCTTCGTGGTTTCAATTACGAGACAAACAAACGAATGGAGCGATTACTCAACACCAAAACGACAGCCATCGCAAAACTGTTCGGTGATTCGATCATTGGGGATATGGCAATTATCGGACAGGATCTCTATTTACAGGAGGGACCGTCCCTTGGAGTATTGTTCGAAGCCAAGAACATCGCACTGTTAAAGTCTTCCCTCGGCACTGAGAGAACCTCGGCAGCCAAGCGGCTTGCGAACGTCGGTTGCAAACTGGAAACCCTAGAAATCGCGGGTGAGAAAGTATCGCTGCTCAGTACGCCAGACAATCAAGTCCGCTCGTTCATGGT
Organism: Pirellula sp.; assembly: GCA_043757575.1. Classification (GTDB taxonomy): domain Bacteria; phylum Planctomycetota; class Planctomycetia; order Pirellulales; family Pirellulaceae; genus JBKCUI01. Next base: position 2,970 of record JAYVPE010000126.1, on the reverse strand, counting down.
GGAACATGGATCGTTCGTGTTTTTAACAACCAGCCAGCGATTAGTCGAGAGGTTTCTTGAGGTCAGCGGTGGCCAACCCTCTTTGGGGGACTCCAAAGCGTTCCGATTTGCTCGATTGATGATGCCGCTCGAAAATAAATATGACATTTTTATTTATCTTTCCTCCGAGTTTTTTCGCAATCTCGTTTCGCCCCAATATCAAATCGAGCTGCGGCGTAGACTTAAGGCCATGGCGGCTATCGAAATAGCAGAATTAGCGAGTTTGACGTCCGCTGCAGAGAGTGGTGTTCATGATTCCGTCCCTAGTATCGAGCGACTGATCATGGATGGTTATTTGCCTCCGTCGTTTCAGACGCGTGTAGACGGCTCGCAAACACTTGCCTTCTCGGGAACCTGGCATGATTCGCTGCGAGGTAAACGCGGCAGTTTTTTGCCGATTGCCGATGTTCAGTTGAACGATTGCTCGGCTGAAGAAGCTCAAGAGTATCGCGATCAGGCTGCGTTTTACGCGACGCAATGGCAGCAGACCGACCCATTAATGGTTGGCGTTCGACGCTTTTCAAAAGCCCCGAATGAACGGGTCGAACGACTTGCAATCGAAGCCTACATTGCGCCGCTTGGAAGAGAAAAATACGGTTGGCTAACAAGTATGCTTGCACCTCCGGTTAGGACACAGATCCAACTACCGCCGGACGATGTTATTAATTTCCAAGCCCACCTTGCAGGCCAGAGTAGTAGCCGATCCTATTCTCCAGATCACGTCCTTTTTGCCGGTTTGAAAGACACGGTTCCTCCGGTTCCAGGTGAAACAAAGGGACTGTTGGCGACGCTTCGCATTTTGCAGTCACTGCCAGCTTACTTGGGTGGCTGGCCCCGACCTGGATACTTGGATCGGTTGCCTTTGGGACTGGGCGGTGGACCTCCTAACGCGCTTGGCTTTTCAAAATTGTTGATCGGAGCTTGGCGGTGGCAAATGGGGGGCTTTAGCGTGCTCTCTTTTGATCGATCGATTTTGGATAACTGTGCTCTCTACCTGCGACCGATTCCTGCAGAAGATTTCGCGCAAGGCAGACTGATGATCGGTGACTTAGGAAAAAGCAAGCTGTCGGCATGGTTCAACACATTCTGGTTTCGAAGAGCTGCCCAAACCACGCGAGGGAACCTCATGTTGCTGGATTCCTTGCAGCAGCAGCTCAAAGTGCCACCGGAACAAGCACTTGCGACGGCAGAAAAGCTCCTGGACGCTCGTTTACAGTGTTCACTCGGCGGGCAGTACATTCTCGAATCGACGGAATCCAAACTGGGGAAAAACGGGTGGGAGAGCACAGCCTGGCCAAAACAATTTGCAATGATGAGCGGAAAAATCTCCTCCCTGGGATTCGATAGCACCCAAAGTTTACCACCGGCTGAGTACATGGCACCGTGGCTTCAATGGTTTCGGGGAGCACAACTGCACTTAACCCAATTGCCTGAACGCTTGGTCGTCGTTGGCACGATTGATATCGAGCCCCTTCCGCAGCATGTCGATGAGTCGACCGATGAAAAATGGGGCGGTGGTGCTTTGCCTAAAATGGATCTCGATCTGTTCAATCTGCCCTTCAAGTTTTTTCAGGGTGATAAACCCAAAGTGGACGAAAAGAAACCAGCGGAAACGCGAAAGAGTTTCTAATATTGGAAAAGAAACTTTTGATTGGAGTGGACGAGGCCGGTTATGGTCCGAGTATGGGGCCCCTAACGATTTGCGCAACGGCATGGCGAGTTCCGAGTTCTTTTGACGCTTGTGAAATGACCACATTGCTTGAACCGGAGTTTTTGGCCAAGCCGATTAAATCCTATTCGACGCACGTGCCAATCGGTGATTCCAAAAAGATTCATCGAGAGGCACTCGCAGTGGAGGGACTCATTCTTGGAGTAAGGTTTCTATGCTTCGAACTCGACGGCATGATTCATTCGGAATGGGATTCCAACTTGGCTGCTTTTGCTAGTCAGGATTGGGAACGACTTGCCTCGATTCCTTGGTATACCAAACGGCAATCAACCTATTTTGCAACTCTTGATAAGGTCATTGTTGATCAACGCGAGTACTTTCAGGCAGCAAGTGCAAAAATGAAAACGCATTCAATCGCGTTGGCCGGTATTCGAATGCGAGTTATAGATGAAGTGGAATTCAATCTGCAGGTGGATCGCACCGGAAACAAATCGACACTACTTAGCGAAGCATCTCTTGCATTATTGAAGCAAGCGATCAACGAGTTTGCGAGAGATGGCGAGGATATTGAAGTCTATTGCGACAAGCATGGTGGTCGGAATCGTTACCAAGCCCTACTGACATTGACGTTTGATGAAGGATGGTTTGCGATCGAGATTGAGAGCCGAGCGTGCAGTCGCTACACGACTAACTGGGATGGCCATTCGATGCAGATACAGTTCAAGGTTGACGGAGATTCGATTTTCCCATCCGCTGCTGCGTCTATCATTGCGAAATGGACTCGGGAGGAGTTGATGGATCGCCTTAATAGATTTTGGGAGATGGAAGTGGCTGGCGACTTTGCTTCCACTGCTGGCTACTATGTCGATGCGTTGCGATTCGCCGAGCAGATAAGGGAAACCGCATTGAGGCTTGGCCTGGATCGTGGTCTTTGGTGGCGTAAAAAGTGACAAGCCTCGAATTGGTAGTGATTGCAGTTGCAGGCACTGATTCAATTCGAGGCTTGTCGCGTATCTGACCTGAGTTTTGCGCTCAGTATTGGGAACGATTGGGTAAACGCTTTGGCAATCACGCCTCGATGGCATGTGCTTCCGCACCCATCTAATTAGGGACGATCTTCCTTTAGGCCATTAAGTTCAGCCGGTTGGATGTGATTCGCTTTCCGATTTTCACGTTTGATCGCCTCATAGACTTCTTGTCGATGAACAGGAATATCGTTTGGGGCTTCGATACCAAGCCGCACTTTATCCCCACGAATGTCC
>JAYVPE010000125.1:0-2509 GCA_043757575.1 Pirellula sp. | reverse complement strand
GCATGGGCCCGTCAATGGATGCAAAGATTCCCTGTTGTGGCCTTGCCAAAAGGTGGGCAATGCTAAAGATGTATAGATTAAAGTAACGAACTCGCAGTAAGGGAAGGCAACAATTGAATCACTTTTCGAAAATGCCGCCGGTCTATGACTCGCACGCGTACCAAAGCTATCAGCGCCAGCGGCAAATGACCCTTGGCGATTTGTTATTGGAAAACCGGATCGTTTTCCTTCAAGGCGAAATTTATGCTGGCAATGCTAACGACGTCATTATGAAATTGCTCTACTTGCAAAGCGAACAGCGACGCAAGGATATTCACTTTTACATCAATTCTCCAGGCGGCGAAGTCGTTTCGACCTTGGCTATTTACGACACAATGCAGATGCTGTCGTGCCCTGTGGCAACGTATTGTGTTGGACAAGCTGCTAGTGGGGCAGCGGTTCTGTTGGCAGGCGGTTCACCAGGCAAACGGTATTGTTTGCCGAACAGTTCGGTAATGGTCCACCAGCCACACGGCGGTGTTCGAGGCCAGATTTCGGATATTGAAATACAAGCCAGAGAAATCTTGAGAATGCGATCGCAACTCAACGATATTCTTGCAAAACACTCAGGAAAGACAGCGGATCAAATCGCATTGGACACAGATCGAGATTTCTTTCTTTCGGCAGTTCAGGCCATGGAATACGGGTTGGTCGACAAGATCTTGACCAAAACGCCAACCGGCGACGAAGAGAATTCCTAACGCACACCAACTTTGGAGCCAACGATTAAATGCCACTGATTCCATACGTCATTGAAAAAAGCGGTCGAGAAGAACGCGTATACGACATCTACAGTCGTTTGCTTAAGGATCGAATAATATTCTTGGGTTCTCAGGTAGATGATGAAATTGCAAACGCTTTGGTTGCACAGATGCTGTTTTTGCAATCGGATGATCCGAAGGCGGATATTCACATGTACATCAACAGTCCGGGCGGCAGCGTGAGCGCTGGCATGGCTATTTATGACACAATGCAGTTTGTTTCATGCGACGTTGCGACCTATTGCATTGGCCAAGCGGCCTCGATGGGTGCTGTATTGCTCACGGCAGGTGCCAAGAACAAACGCTATTCGTTGCCCAACTCTCGAATCATGATCCATCAGCCACTTGCCGGAATGCAGGGAACTGCTGAGGAAATCTCGATTCACTTGAAAGAGTTCCAACGGACTAAACGTCGTCTCAATGAGATTCTCATTCGACATTGCGGACAGGGACTTGAGCAAATTGAGAGAGACACCGACCGCGATCGCTTCATGGATCCGGAAGAGGCTTGTGCGTACGGATTGATTGACAAGGTAGTCGAGTCCATGCCGCGAATTGAGCCAATCCCGGGTGCCAATCTGTAGATGGTCAGTCGGCGGCGTAACAGAATTTCATAGAAACACCAGAGAGTACCCTCGAGCCACTATTTTTTAACGCCAGAAACGCCTAAATAGCGTTGGTCGATGACGATAAATTCGTAGCCGCCCCCTTTTTTGATCTGGCGACACTCGAACACTGTCTTCGCAATGTCGGCAATTCGCAATTCCTTACTTCGTTTTTCTGTATAGTAAATTGCTTCGGCTTGAGCGAGCTTCTCTTCGGTATCTTTGGAGATAAATTTGAGAATTTGCCGACTCGTGTTTGGAATTCCAGCGCTTTGCAATATCTGTCTTTCATACTGTTCTAAAACATTCTGTGTGGTGCTCATGAAATAGAGCCGGCCCTTAAACTCCTTAGAAGTACCCGATTTTTTGCTGGGAGCACTTGCAACATTTGTGACATAGTCAACCGTTGCAACACCGCCGCCAACGGCCCCTATATCCATTTTGAAAAACTCTAACTGCAGGGAATAGTTGCGTCGATCGCGAGCCGTGAATTTAAGTTCCCAACGTTCGCTGCGCGGCACAATTTTGTCACCCTCTCCCTCAGCACCGGCTTGGCGACTATCCCCTTTGCCTGTGCCTGCATTGTTGGCATCCATGCTAGATTCAATACTCTCCAACGTGGCTGAAATGGTACTGATCGCATCGGTCACCATTTGCAACGACTGCTCGATCGCGGGCTCATTGAGTTGTTCCACTTCCTCGGCACCGGGCGGATCGAAATCTCTTTCCAAGCCTTCGGCATTCAAGCCACGACCTTCGACTCGCTCTTGCTGGAGCGTAAGTGCTTTTGCCGAGCCCGCCATTGACCGCATGAAAAACAAAAGGCCGAGCAAGAGAACAGCGAGGCCAATCAGTAGAACCAAGCTCAATAAAAAACTGGACGTTTGATCCACCTTGTTGGTTCGCATCGAGGTCTCATCAACCTCGAGTAGCCGTTGAGCTGGTTTTGGACTGGATGATGCGGAGGACATAAATCGGTTTGCTAAGGGGTTTTTGGATTCGGTTTTCGTGTGGTTAGTCGACAAACACGTAATCGGGTTTTAGGCTCAAAAACCACTTCTTCCACTGCATCGATGCTTTCGATTTGGTTTGGTCGGAGAGTTT
>JAYVPE010000124.1:0-2510 GCA_043757575.1 Pirellula sp. | reverse complement strand
GTTCAGATGGCCAGCGGATACCGAAGTTCGTTTATCTCGACATGGAGGAATACCGCGATCTTCATTTGACGTCCGAAATCTTTATGCACACATTGTCTCGCAAAGGAATGGAAAACGTTCGAGGCGGTATTGCACTGCAAGCGTACATTCCCGATTCAGCTTTGGTGCAAAGAACCATTACTCAATGGGCCGCAGAACGATTCCAGAAAGGTGGCTCTCCGATCACCATCCGTATCGTCAAAGGAGCGAACATGGAGATGGAACGGGTGGAGGCGTCCGTTCGTGGTTGGCCTCAAGCACCTTACCGTTACAAGATTGACACGGACGCCAATTACAAACGTATGGTGCGATATGGGCTACTGCCAAAGAATAGTGAAGCAGTTCGACTTGGCATCGCGTCCCACAATTTGTTTGATTTAGCGTACGCGATGATATTGGCCGCTGCGCAAGACAGCGTGGAACGTGTTCAATTTGAGATGCTTGAGGGGATGGCCAATCACCAACGCCGCGCGATGTTTGAATTGAGCCGCAGCGTGCTCCTCTACGCGCCTGCCTGCCGACACGAGGAGTTTATTAATGCCATCGGTTATCTTGTACGCAGAATGGACGAAAACACGGGCCCCGATAATTTTTTAAGACACGCTTTCAAAATAACGGCAGGGGGGGCAATTTGGCAAAAGCTTGAGAATGGATTTCTCGAATCAGTCGAACGCATCGATACTGTATCGGACCAACCTCGGAGACAACAAGATCGACGTCTTCCACCCGTCGCACCCCCAAAACCCGCCAACTGGCAATCGTTTGTCAATGAAGCCGATACGGATTTTTCGTTGCTTGCAAACATTCAATGGGCGCAAGAAATAATCGATCAGTGGCAGCCTCGTTGCGACTCGCGCGCAACGAACGTTCCACTGTCCATCGGCAACCAGGAACAGGCTGGAAAGGGAAAGGAATACGAATCGAACGACCCGTCTCGTCCCGCAACCATCGCTGCAAAATACAGACAAGCCGACGAAACTCAATTGCGAACTGCCGTCGACTGCGCGAGTAGCGATCTGTCTGGTTGGGGAGCCCTCGACCCGAGCGAACGTTATTGCATTTTGCGTAACGTCGCGCAGGAGCTTCGTATCGCGCGAGGCGATTTGATGGGAGCTGCCATTGCGGACGCTGGCAAAACGATTCTTGAAAGTGACCCTGAGATCAGTGAAGCTATCGACTTCGTTGAATTCTATGCCCGATGCGCGCTGGACTTGCAACGTGATCCGCTCTTGAAAGTGAAGCCATGCGGAGTTGTCGTTGTTATCAGCCCATGGAACTTTCCGATCGCGATTCCTTGCGGAGGTATCGCAGCGGCTTTGGCTGCGGGTAATTCAGTTATTCTCAAACCAGCTTCCGATACGGCACTTCCTGCTTATGTTATGTGCCAATGTTTCTGGCGAGCCGGGGTGCCGCGTGAAGCGTTGCAGTTCGTTCTGTGTAGCGGCACAATGGCTGGCATGCATTTGCTCACTAGTCCAGTGATTGCACGCGTGATTCTCACGGGTGGAACCGAGACGGCACTGACCATCTTAAAGCAAACGCCAACCCTGAAATTGTTGGCAGAAACAGGCGGCAAGAACGCAACTATCGTTAGCGGACTCAGCGATCGCGACTTGGTAGTCAAAAATGTGTTGCACAGTGCATTCTCACACGCGGGGCAAAAGTGCAGCGCAACTTCGTTGCTGTTACTCGAAGAAGAAGTTTTCGAATCCGCTGACTTTCGTGAACAATTCGTGGACGCTGTGTCTAGTCTCAGGGTCGGTTCAGCCTGGGACTTGTCTACGAAAATGGGGCCACTGATTCGGCCTCCCTCGGGCGATTTGCTAAGAGGACTCAAGGAATTGGAAAAGGGAGAAAGTTGGGCGGTTATGCCATCTCAGCTTGGCGACAACCCGTGTTCTTATTCGCCTGGCGTGAAGTGGAATACAACTGCTGGCAACTTCACTCACAAGACCGAGTTGTTTGGACCCGTTCTAGGCGTTATGAAATTCCGAAAACTCGAAAAGGCTATTCAAACGGTTAATGCAACTGGTTATGGACTAACAAGCAGTCTGGAATCGCTGGACGACCGTGAGCAAAAAATCTGGCGAGAATCCATTCGTGCGGGAAATCTCTACATCAATCGTCCGACCACCGGTGCCGTCGTGCTTCGTCAACCGTTCGGCGGGATGGGAAAAAGTGCGTTCGGTCCCGGTGCAAAGGTGGGCGGTCCGAACTATGTTGCTACGCTGATGTCGATTGACGATTCTTATACTGAGACCGTGACAAAGGCAGTGGCTGATGCAGTGACACCAGCGTCACGCCAACTACCGGAGTCGAATGCTCTGATCAATTTCTGGGGAAACCTTGAGCGATCAAGTCGGTTGTTATTGTATCTGCCGGGTTTAACGCCATTGCATATTTCGCAACTCCGATCCGCGATCCTTTCGTACGATCGATTTGCCAATGAGGAAATACGGATCGAGCACGAT
>JAYVPE010000123.1:0-9283 GCA_043757575.1 Pirellula sp. | reverse complement strand
GGGACGAATCAAGGACTAGGGAGAGCTAGCCCCAGGCTTCGTAGCGTCGGCCTCCGATTTGAACTCTTTCAGTCCAATGGCGGGTTTGCCAAGATTTTGCTGAATGTCGCGAAGTAGCGTGTCGAAACTCGCTCGAATCTCTGGCGAACCAAGATCAGGATAAGTCTGAAAAGTTTGTCGGATATCGCCTAATGCCCGTTCAATTCCCTTTTTCTTTTGGTCAGCATTGGCTTCGGAGAGGGCAATGCCGAGTCGGCATTTGGCCAAGTTAAGCCTGGACTCAAAGAAAATTTCCATAAAATCATTGACTCGAACAGAAGTAACCCTGCCGATCTGTCCCCAACCCCAAACTATATTCGTCTTTTTCGCGTTTGGCTCAGTTCCAAGCAAAGCTCGCTTCAGCAATTCAGTGTCTTTGCCATTTGCCCACAACTGTAGATTTCTAGCCGCCTCGACCTGAAACGAAAGGTTGCTTGAATTCGTAGTTAGGGATTGCAAAAACAACTTATGCGCTTCCTCGAATTTACCTGCACCGCTCTTGGCCAAGGCTAAACGAAACTGAAATTCTTCGGGTTTGAGTTTTGCCTTAATCAACTCGGATTCTGGCATGGCTGCAACTTTACTAAAGGCCGCCTCGGCAATCACCATAAGAGGTTTCCCGTTGGCTGCTAGACCTGGATTTTTAAGCAGTGCCATAATAGAACTGCCCGCTGAATCCAGAACCGCAACATCAGAACTAACAGAGATCAATTGCTGAATCAATACTCCGTAGGCGGTGACCAGCTTGGCTTGCTCCTCGATACTCTTACTTGATTCCAGTTTCGATTGCAGTTTAATTCTTAGGTTATTGAGTGCGTTGGCCAGAAGTGAATCATCTCCTGCCGAGAACACTTTCATTTTCTCAACCACTTGAGAAATGTTTTCTATCGAAAGCTCTTGTTTGCCGCTTCCTGCCGCTTGAACCATCGCTTGCAGTTTGAGCCGATAGGCTTCTAGTTTGATACTGGGCTCCAAATCCTTGACGGAATTTGCCAGGGCAATAGCTCCCTTGGACGGAGCATCGATGATAAACAGCGCCTCGTCGATCCGATCGGACATTAAATAGATGCTTGCCAGAGCGCAGACGCCGGTCGCGGCGTTTCTGTCCGCCTTGTCGGAGACCATTGCGTCCCAGGTAGAACGCAATAGTTTTTCCGCACGCTGTTTAAGGCTTAGCTCTACTGGGGTTTCGTCGGTTTTGTTTTTTCGATGTTCGATGGCTGCTTGTTGGTATTCTCCCCACAGTATTTGGCCGAGCATGCTCGCACCCCCGCCGCGGGCGTTACCTTGCGCCAGGGCAATGTGATTTTCTGCGTCCTCATAGCGTTTATGGATCAAGTCCAATTTAACAAGGAGGTCGACTGCATTCTGGGCTTCATCCGAAGCGGGATCGATATCGTTCAATTGGTTTACAAGTCGAACCAGCATCGGAACGAATCCCATCTGTCGGTCAACGGGAATTTGAGAGATGATTTTACCCAGTCCCATTAATGCGAAGCCGCCACACTTTTGCGCCTTATCTGTCCCCCTGCCAGAAACCACTACCTCTTGTGACAAAGCGACGGCCTCCCAATAGCGTTCGGTTCGTAGATGTAGGTAAGCCAACAAGAATTTAGCGTCTAGGAATTCCTCTCGTGGATCCGAGTCGCGATGCAAACGCAATGCACGTTGGTAAAGTTCGATCGATTGCTTTCGGTCTCGCAACGCATCGTCTTGGATGGTTTGGATTTGAGCTTGGATTGGTCCTTGGTTGGCTGCGTCCGAGGCCGCGAGCTGCTGTTGCAGAATGGAGAGCGGGGACTCCACGGATTCCGCGCGCTCTAGACGTTCGCGGGCTATTTTTATTGTGTCCGTCCATGCCTTGGTGGCGGGTAGTTTTTCATCCAACTTTTCGACTACTTCGATTCCCAGTTCACTCAAGCTTTTTTTTGCTTTTGCAAGATGAGGCCCTTTTTTCTTGATCAGTCCTTGGAGCAAGTCGCGGGCGGCTTTTCGATTGCTTTTGAATTTGGCGTCATCTTTCTTTTCGTTGAGAGTCTTGGACCAGGCCAAGCGTGCTTCCGCGACAGCAAGTTGCAGATCGAGCCACTCAGGATCATCGCGTTCCCTGGCCGTCGCAGTTTTGAGAGCATCGTCACCTCGCTGAATGGCCGCTTCGTACTTGGCGGCCTTTTCGGTCGCATCCATTCGGACAATTCCTGCGATCGCTTGAACTCGATATGTTCGAAAGATCCCCTCGCCTTCATTGTCCGCGACGCGGGTATAGCTATTTCGAGCTTCGTCCAATTTTCCAAGCTGGGATTGAATCTCTGCTACGTATTTCAAGCTCAGCATGCGCCGACCCGCTTCCTGCGGGCCGGTGGTCTTTTCGATCAAGGAGTTAAAACTGGTTTCCGATTTCTCAAGCCACTTTCGCCATTCTGGACTGCTGGGACTGTAGGTTTGGCCGATGAACTCCATCGTCTTCGCCTGCAGGATTTGGGATTGGCGATATTCTCTTTGGTATTGGTCTCTCAGCTCGGTCAAGTCCTTTAAATCCTTTCCTTCTATTTTGATCGACTTGAGTTTGTCGCCTGCCATGGACACTAGGATTGGTTTAAGTTCCTCGGTGACTTGGTTGTACAGTTCGAGAGCTTCCGTATAGGCCTGACGCGCTTTGGATAGCCAACTATCCGAGGAAATAACGTTTTCCGGCTTCTTGCTTTCGTCCAGGGCCGATTGAGCTCGATCTAGCAGCAAGTCTCCCAGTTTGGTTTGCGTTTCACTGCGCCGCGAATGGGTTGGAGCCGCAGCTAAAAATTCTCTGTAGCCCTTTTCGATCGCAGCGATTCGCTCGTCGCGTTGTTGCGGTGTTTTGGCGTTTCGGAGCGACTCCTGCATTAAAATGACTCGCTCAAGCGGCAGGTCCATTTTCATACTTAGGGGCAAACGGTTCTTGGCTGCACTAATCTCCAAATACTTGAGCCCCTGTTCGTAATACCCTTCCTCTCGCATTCGATTGAGAAAGCGTTTCGCAGGCTCATCGGCAAAGGCGTGTGGCGACTGTGTGAACAAGGTCAGAACAGGCAAGACAGCTAGGGCGAAACGCCAAACCTGAGCCGCAGGTGCCATTGGATCAAGCGAATTGGGGTCAGCATTTGACGATGGCATGAGAGATACCCTGATTAGCAAGCGGTTTGCCTCCGCCCATGCGTATAGGCAGCAGAACAAGACGAGGTCGATCACTAAGATTATAGCCCATAAACACCAAAGGATAGGCATTCAATTAGGAATCCCATTCACCTTGGATCGGAAATTCGTGAGGAGTGTTCTCTCGCGGCAAGGGAGATGACGGAACAGCGGGCTCGGGAGAGCTATCCCAGCGGTAGGCAGGTTCAAGGTTTTGGTTCGTTTCAAACTCCACGCTGCTGTTTGCAACGGAATCCAGTTCATCCTCTACAGCCGCTTGTCGAAAGACGGCGTTAACATTGTCGAGTTCAATGATGCCATTTATCAACTCGGATGCGTCATTGAGAAAAGGGGAATCGGTGGCATCAACCATTTCAATGGGAGCAATATTACTGGAGTTTTCCCGATAGCATGCGATTACTTTGCCGACAACGTCCGTTAATCGCAAACCAAAGCTGGCCGCGACTTTACTGCAGTCGTCATACTCCGGCGAGAAGTCGATATCGCCCGAAGGGAGTTTTGAAACTTTGCCAGCGACAACACCCCACGGTGTTCGCACGTCGACAGCAGCTCTCGGCAGTACCGTACGCGCTTGCGTTCGATAGCGAATCCCGAGAGTCCCCGTCTGTTGAAACAGAATGGATTCCATGGCCTGTCGGTCACGAAGTTTAGCAATCACGGTTATCAAGGTTCCGGGCCGGTTCTTTTTCATTTGGATAGGCACAGTAAAGACGTCCAGTGCACCAGCCTTCCATAGTCGCTCGATTGTAAATCCGATCTGCTCTCCGGTTACGTCATCCAGATTAGACTCCATGACCAAGATCGAATCGTCACGCCGCGACTCGGGTTTCAGGGCATTTCCGATCAATATCCTAAGTAAGTTTGGCCGATCAGGCATGTCCTTGTTGCCAGCTCCATAACCGATGCGCCCAACTTGCATCGGCGGCATAGGCCCAAACTCCGTAGCTAGTTCAGTTACGATAGCAGCACCTGTTGGCGTCGTCATTTCCATAGCGATCTGCGTCGGAGCAATCGGAACTCCAAGGAGCAATTCTGCGGTCGCAGGTGCGGGAACACTGACTAGTCCGTGAGCAATGCGGACTTGCCCCGCTCCGGTCGGGACGGACGAAGCGTAAGCTCGTTCGATTTGCATCGAATCCCAAGCGACCGAAACCCCTACGATATCAATAATGGAATCGATAGCTCCTACCTCGTGAAACTGTACTCGATCGATGGTCGTACCATGTACTTTTGCTTCAGCCCGAGCAATTTTTTCAAAGAGCCGCATGGCCAAGTCCTTGGCTCCCGAAGAAATTCTCGCCCTCCGCAGTAAGGAAAGGATATCCCGCAAATACCTATGAGCATGCTCCGGCGGATGGTCGATCGTAATCAGTTTGCCCCGAAAGCCACGCCTGGCGGTATTGGCGACCGAAATTCGTACGTCGCCCAAATCCATTGAATCGATTGCGGTTTGCACAACGGACAATTCAGCACCTAAATCGATGAGTGCGCCCAAGGTCATGTCGCCGCTAATACCGCTAAAGCAATCAAAATATGCAATCTGCATGGTGTAGCTCGTGTTGTTGTTTCAATTTTCGCATTGTGGTCCGTCGAATATTACAGCTTTTTTGGCGTTGCCACGGCGACGGACACGGATATACTACGCGATTCCCGAAACCTACAAGATAGTCGAAAACACGTTGAAGATCATGCAAGGCAATTCCACCGGTAAAACGGTCGGGATTTAGCCTGAACAGATCGAAACCGGCCGATGGGTTGGCAACGGTCCGTTTTGGGGTTCATTTGCCTTGATACTGGGAGTTAGCTGAAATGAAAGTAGTTTCGTCCATTGGGGCGCTAAAATATCGCCATCCCGACTGCCAAGTGGTTCGCCGCCGCGGTCGTATCTATGTTATTTGCAAAAGCAATCCACGATACAAAGTTCGCCAAGGAATCGCTAAAAGCAAACGTCGTAAGCGCTAATCGATCCGATCCTACAACAGCCATCGGTTTGTTGCTATGAAATTGAGAATCGGAGTTATCGGGCAAGGTCGCGATTGGCAGTCGCGGTATCTACCTACTCTCCGATCGATGCGTGATCGCTTTCAAGTCGTCGGTGTCTACAACAGCGTTTCTGTGCTCGCCGACGCAGCTGCCCACGAACTCGATGCCGAAAGATTTGATAGTTTCCGAGGCATTATAGAGAGTCCAGCCCTCGATGCCGTTCTCGTGCTCGAGGACGATTGGTATCAACTCATGCCTCTGTTAGCGGCCTGCGATTATGGCAAAGGTGTCTTTTGCGGGGCTGAGCTGAATCTAGATTTCGGTACGGCGAACCACATTCGCGACAGGATTCAATCGTCGGGAATTGCGTTCATGACCGAATTCCCCCGACGCTTTGCTCCGGCGACCTTGAGACTCAAGGAGTTGATCGCTACTCGACTCGGTAGACCACGCTTATTGTTTTGCCATCGGCGACTAGCTTGCGAAAACAAAGAGGTTCGAAACGTTCGTTCGCTCGATGCGCGTTCTCAAAGAGAGCTCATTGAATTAGTGGATTGGTGTAACTATATTGTCGCGGAGGCCCCAAGCTGGGTCCAGGCGATTCGACATTGCACGCCTCAATCTACCCAAAGTGCCGATTACCAAGTATTGAGTCTGGGATTTGGCTCGCCCGAAACCGATCCCAAAGGCATCTTGGCTCAAATAAGTTGTGGTGCATATATTCCCCAGGTGTGGCATGAAGCCATCGCGTATCGACCACCTGCCGCGATCCAAGTATGTTGCGAAAAGGGAGTGGCTTTTGTGGATTTGCCCAGCACCTTGGTTTGGTTCGACGCAGCCGGGCGACATCAAGAAACACTTGATACGGAGCTACCGGTTGGTCAGCAGATGTTAGCTCAGTTTCATCGAGCGATTACAGCTCTTGTTCGGAAAGCCAACGACCTTGAGGACACGTGCCGTGCACTGCGTATTCTAGATTTGGCGAAAAAGAGCACTGAGACACAATGTCGAGTTGCAATAGGTTAGCTCCTATTTTTCCTGCACTTCCTATTTTTTCTGCACTACTGTGGCAAAACCGCATGGACTTTAAGAACGATGTCCGGCTGCGAACCTTCGTTCGCAACCAATCTTCCAAATATTAAGCATGTTTTTGGAAGAGTTGCCGCGCTAGCTCGCCAAGCACCGGGCATGATTTCAATGGGGATATCTACCTTGCCCATTGACCATGTTTCAATGAGATTCCAAGAATCATTTGGAGTGGGTTTATTTTCCTCTCCAATCTTTACTACTGTCGCAATAAAATCACCGTTCGATGCGACTGGTACGCCAGGCAATTTTCCGATGGGACCACGTTGTATTACGGTCGGGACATTCGGATGCACCAGAATCTCCCTTGCGATTGTTTCCAACTCTTTGCGCCAGATTGTTGCAGAACGCCCTTTTAGTTCAGCAGCTTGTTCGGACAATTGCGTGATCGTTGAGTTATATTCTCCGACCATTTTGACATGATCATCCTTCGGTGTAGTGTTCCACTCTTTCTGTAGCGTTCGCAACTTCGCGATTGTTTCAGAGATACGGGGCTTGGCAACGACGACCTCGTCGACGGGTTTGGACAATGTACTTTTCGTTGCCATGTTTTCATCAGGCTGAAAAGTGCCATTCTCAACGGGGGGTTCGATTACAACGGGGGTCTCGATTCCTTCGTCCCCGAAGTTTTTTCGATTGAGGCTTGGCAAACTTGGGCGAGGAGGAGTCGAGGGGGGCCGCGATTGAGTATTTGCTGAACGGGATCGCTTGGAGTCGAATGAGAAATACTCCCCGGGAGTCGCCCTGAGTTTTTGGGGCACAATCCACGGAACATATTCTGCAACGGTTGGCCCGGTCGAACCAATGTCTTTACCAAAGCCATACCACATTATGAGGGTTGCGATTGGGAACGCCGCTAAACCACCAAGAACCGGAGGAACTATTTTACGAATCGCGGAGACCTCTCGCGGTCTTCGAAGCGGTATTGCCGGTCCAAGTAGACTCCAATCTGGAGTCGATTGGGAACCAACAATTGCCTCATTTTCGATATCGTGTTCCGCAGTAACCCCGCTTCCGTTCTCTGCAATTGAGTCCAGAATAAGAGAGTCGCTTTCGTCCGTCGATTCAAGGGCCCAATAGACTTCGTTGCCGCATACATCACAGTTAAGGAAATGAGGCGTAGGTCGTCCCTCCAGTATTTCAGGAGTCGGAACCTGGTTGCCGCAACCGTCGCAGGGAACAAACTGCTGCATCGAAAAGCGCCGGAAAAGTGAATTAGACAAAAATTATTTTGCGGTCATCACAATGCCGCAGCCAATTAAGAATAGCAGCGGATTTTTTGAATTGCATGTTCAAAGCTTCCAAAAACGTTCTGGATTTGCATTTTGTGCGTAAAACGGTGCGAAGACAGTGGGTTGGAGCGGTATCTATCCATGCTTGAATAGAGAATGAGACTTGGCTGACGGGAGAATTTGGAACATAATCTGTGAAACACGGCGTTTGTTTAGCGGTAAACTTATGGTTAATTGCCGCACTCCCCCCTCCAAATCGACCATCACTTACGATTCCTCCCTATGCTCCTTCGCAACGCGCGGCTCGGTTATTTTGCCATCATCGCCTTGGTTTTGCTCCGATTTGTCATCGGATTTCACTTCTATATGGAGGGAACAGCCAAAGTTCGAGACGGAGGGTTTTCGTCGACCGGTTTCTTGACAACAGCTAAAGGACCATTAGCCAAAACGTTTCAGTCCATGGTCCCTGACTTCGATGGCTCTATTCGTTTAGACAGTGGCAAAGACAAGGCTGATCCTCAGTCCAAGGACGACTACAAAAAGGGTGCTCTGAAAAATGCTTACGATGGATTCGCCACCGAAGCGGCTCTTTTATTCAAATTTACCGAAGAACAAGTAACCGAGTCCAACAAGATTGTAGAGGAATGCCGAAAACTTTTGGCTGCAAACTACGGGAATTTTAAAGAGGATATCGAAGAGTACAAGAGTGGCATGCCTCGCATTGCCTCTTTGGAAAAAGATGAAATGCGAACTAACGTAGCTTCGATGCGGAAACAACGGGACGATATTGAAACCAAATGGAAATCGCTTGTCAAACCTGCTCTTAACGAAATCGACAGGATCACGGATGACCTCGAGAAACGAACCAATGCCCTTGCTACAAAAGAACAATTCATAATGGGCAAGAAGACGCTAGTGGCCAGCTTCAAACTTCCGGGAAGTACTGGTAGTTTGCCAATCGACAACAAGTTCATCGACAAGATCAAAGCAGGCGAGCTAGCAACTCGTGATCTTTGGTTGTACATGCCGATCGACGTAAAGCACATCGACCAGTTCATTCCCATCTTCGATATGAGTGTTGGGATCTTGTTGATGCTTGGACTTTTGACTCCACTGGCCGGTTTTGCGGCAGGAATTTTCCTGGCTTCTGTCGTCTTGACTCAGTTCCCTGGAAGCCACGGTTCGCTCCCTACTTACAATCAAGCAATCGAAATGCTGGCCTGTTTCTTTCTGGCGTTTTCAGACGCTGGGCGATACGCTGGATTAGACTTTTTGCCATGGAGTTTTTGGAACCGAAACAAAAGGCTTTCGGGAACCAGCCAGAATTTAAAATCATCTAAACGAACTATCCCAACACGATAAAACCTTTACTATCTGAGAACGATAGGAGTATCTAAAATGATCCCACTAAGTCCTGAAGAACGCACTACTGGTAAGAATAATTTTGATGAAGCTGTCGGCTTCACTCGCCGTGAGTTCATGCAAGGTGTCGTGGCCGCCGGTGCGGTTTCCGGTGGTGGATTGGGTGCAATGTATTTCGGCTATGAGAAAGTGAATAACCCGGTTCGGATCGGTGTCATTGGAACAGGAGACGAAGGAAACGTATTGATCGGTGGATGTACACCAGATTACGTACAAGTGGTCGCTATCTCAGACATTCGACCTTACAGTATTTACCGGGCGTTCCATGGCGACTGGTCATCGCCCGCCGCGAACGCTGCGCGACCGGGATTGATCAAGCAATACAAGTACTC
>JAYVPE010000122.1:0-2526 GCA_043757575.1 Pirellula sp. | reverse complement strand
ACCAGATTGTCAAAGATCAGTTCAACCCACCAACGTTTCGCAAGCCAAAACGCTCTTTCGATACGCCTCAACCCGCCAACCGTCGTTCAGTTGGGGTCACGAGTGTAACCGATTCTTGCAATTGCTGTCAAGTGATCGGGTAAGTTATTTCGTTCTGCAATTGCGGTAGCAAATGCACTATCATGGATAAGTCACCAATAATCCTTCCATTTCCACAGGGGGTTCAGAATGTTTGCAACAAATCAATTTTCTTCGAAACGGTTATCCGTCAGTGCTAGCTTGGCGTTGGCTTTTCTTTTCTCAAATGAATAATCAGCCAGGTCATGAACAGGCTAATCGGGAGCGAACTAACGAAGGGGGGCGTTCTCCTCGAAGCCTCGTTCCGCCAAACGCTGGCCCTCAAAACGCTAGTCCCAGAAACGACGGTCCCAGAAACGACGCGCCCAGAAACGACGGACCTCGATTCGATGGGTAACAGTCCGTTGGTTAGAAACTTGCATTGAAATTGTTTTGTTGGTTAATTGAATTGACTCAACAGGATGCAAGCGATCCTGCAAGCTGTGGTACGCAGAATCGCTATCGCCAGATCGATATGAAATCCTCAGCGTACCTCGGGTCGCTGCGATTCCGAAAATCCGGAACTGTCAAAAATGCACGATGTAATTGTTCTTGGTTTGGGGGGAGTAGGAAGTGCCGCTGCTTTTGCCCTAGCCAAGCGGGGCCATCGAGTGCTTGGTCTAGACCAGTTTTCGCCGCCGCACAATCGCGGTAGTTCGCACGGCGAAACGAGGATTATTCGCAAGTCCTACTTCGAGCACCCAGGATATGTGCCGCTTCTATGCCAAGCGTATGATCTTTGGCGGGAACTTGAGTCACGCACCGGTACGCGTCTGTATCATCCGACGGGACTTCTCGAGATTGGACCCTCTGACGGAATTGTTATACCTGGTGTGATTAGGAGCGCCTCGCAGTTTGCGTTGCCTATCGAACGGCTAACCATGAAGGAAGCAATCTATCGTTACCCTGTATTGAGGGGGAATGATTCTTGGTCGGTGATATTGGAAAAGGATGCAGGCTATCTGGAAGTTGAAGCCTGTGTAAAGGCTCACCTCACAAGCGCTAAGGATTTTCAAGCAGAGCTGGTCATGGAGCAGAAAGTTGTAGGTTGGGAGGCAGACGGAAGCGGCGTCTTGGTTCGGACCGTGGACCAAGTCTATCGAGCTGATAGATTAATTCTCACGGCGGGCCCATGGGCAAGCGAATTGCTCAGCGATTTTTGTATCCCGTTGCATGTGTTGCACAAGCACCTCTATTGGTACGAAACGAACACACGTTCGTACCGCGAGGCAGAAGGCTTTCCATGTTTCTTTTACGAAACGCAGGACGGGCATTTTTACGGATTCCCAGAGCGTGATGCGTTAGGATTGAAAATCGCACGACATACCGGTGGAGAAAAAGTAGACTCGGAAATCGACGGAGTTCATAAAAGAAATACAGAGGATCAATCCGCGGTGGAAGCTTTTCTCGGAGCAAATTTGTCTGATGTCAGTCGGCGTATGACCCGCTGGTCGGGATGCTATTACACGATGACGCCTGACGAAAATTTTATTATCGACACGCTGCCGAACTTACCGCAAGTGACCATTGTTGCTGGTTTATCCGGACATGGTTTCAAATTCACAAGCGTGTTAGGGGAGCTTGCAGCGAAGATGGCAACCAATCAGCGATTACCACCTAACTTGAGTTTTTTGCATCTGTCTAGATTTTCAAAACCGTCAAACCCTTGACCCTGAGCGGTCCAGTTTCCATTAAGTTCGACTCTTTAGCTCGTAGGAAATTTGCATTAGCCGTCGAATCACTGTCAAGACGCATCCAACGCAAATGATTAGCAATGCTGTCTTGATAATGCCGCCAGCCGGAAAGCTGGATTTTAGAAGCGGTAATAAGATGACGGATAACGAGAGTATTGCCATGCGATGTTGCTTAGCCATTGGACCAGAGAAGTAGTGTTTGGTCCCGATGGCCGCTCCCAAAACACGAGTGTAAGCCGTCATCATAGCCAAAAGTGATGCAAAGATCGCGATGACCATTAGCGTGTGATCGGCTGGATCTATCGATGCCACACCGACCAAGATCACCGTGTCTGCAATGCGATCAGGGAACTCGTTGTAGAGATCGCCAAGAACACTTTTTTTGGCCCCTTCAATTGCAACCATCCCGTCTAACAAATTGCACATCAATCTTAACTGGATTCCGAGCAACGCCACGAGCGACGCGGACCAAGCACCCGATTCAAAAATCGCAAAAGAGGTCGGTACAAGGAGTGAAAAGAAGACACTGAGAACGGAAATTTGATTGGGAGTCACGGCCGTTTTTGCAAGCCACGAAGCAAAATGTTGAATGAAGGAGATCGATCGAGCCTTAATCGGTCTTCGGTTTTCGATAAGCATTTTCAATGGTTTTCTACGTGAATAAAGATATACAACAGGCAGTAGAGAGTAGGGGCAGTAAAGACCATGCTATCTA
>JAYVPE010000121.1:0-2526 GCA_043757575.1 Pirellula sp. | reverse complement strand
TCTCCTTGCCCGTCGCGTCCCCCAATGCATGAATGATGCGTTGATGCGAATGGCCACCCTCGCGCCCAAGAACAAGCTGACCTTCGTGCTGGTCAAATCGCGTTCCCCACTTGATTAGCTCCGCGACCCGATCTGGAGCCTCTCGCACTACTAGTTCGACCACCTGTGGGTCACACAAATCGCCCCCCGCGACCAGCGTATCTTGAACATGATTATCGAATCGATCTTCAGGGTCCCAAACGCTCGCGATTCCTCCTTGCGCATAAGTGCTGTTGGATTCCTCAAGCTTGTCTTTGGTCAAAATCAAAGTTCGCAGCGATGGGTCCATTTCATGAACAGCGCGTAGGCCAGCCAATCCCCCTCCGATGACGAGCACATCGGTAAAATAATGCCCGCAGCGCTTGGGCTCGATGGGTACTAAGTAGCGAGGCGTAAGTTGCGACCAAGGCTGTATCAGAATTCGACTCGGTATCGTCGTCTTGGATGATTCTAAAATCGGCATAGGGTCTTATAACGAAGTTTGCGGCTAAAGGGCTGGAAAACGATCTGTTCCGATTGGAAACTCAGTTTGACGAGTAATCACTCGCCTGCTTCGCCAACAGCAATCCCAGGTAACTGCGAGGTTCCACCTGCGACAGATCAAGTCGCGTACCGATCTCTTGAATATCTTTTTGTGCCAACTCAATTTCCGATTTATCAAACACGATTCGCTCGATTTCGACAAAATATCCGATCGATTCCACATGATCAAGTGTGATAGTAACGATTCTTGAACAATGCTCCAGCGTGTAAACCTCTCGAATTTTAGGTACCGTGATAGCAACAACAAAACCAAGATGTCCCCAGATTTTCAGCCAGTCGTCCGTGGTTCCAGAAACCATGGGCAACTCGATTTCAGGTCGTATTTTTATTGGGCCTGCTAAACGTGGTCCCTTATAAGTAATAAACGGCTCTCCATTGATCTCTCGAATGCGAAGCGCCTCGTCTGTCGCACCAAAGTCCCGGGAAGGATGCCTTAAATAAGTATCGCGATGCTCCTCGTGTCGCAGAAAGACCGCACCCAACCTCTCCAATTGCATCCGTGTTTCGACTGCATTGCTAACTCGGAATTTACATTCTGCCTCCATCGGTGTAGTCGTCATTTGAATTGCGATTCTTTATCTGGGCAATAGCAGCGAACCGCTCCGGTTCGAGTTCGTTGCCAGCTTCCTAGCTTTGATTCTCAAGTACGGCGGAATATAGCGGCTTCGATGCCCTATTGTATCGGCAACCGATTCCATGTTGGCGTGATTGGGTTCATGAATTTCCTCGATCACCATCCCACTGCGACAAATACCGCCCAGAATCGACTCCAAACTGTGAGCGACCTCCCGCGTATTCGGCTCGCGCAGGGGACTTGGCTCGTCCGACTTGGCAGAAATCGCAACTGAGCCAACTTCCGTGTCGATGGCGTATTTGCCATTCCGAGTCTTTAAAGAAGCTTGCAAATTGATCGGCTGCTTGTGTTGCGAAACATACAATCCGCTGGGCTTTAAGACCCTCGCTACTTCTACGAATAGGCGAGCTACATCCGATACATAGCAACTGCTAACCGGCTGTATCACTAAATCAAACTCAGCATCACAAAGCATAGGCATGTCCAACATCGAACCCTGGATCAAGCGGACATTAAATTTCAATTCCTGAGAGACACGCCGATCCAACTCGAGCATCCCGTCGCTGAGGTCCAAAACTGTCACGATTGCACCTGCCGCATGGTACAGGGCACTATGCCGACCTCCAGCCGCAGCAAGACACAAAACATGCCACCCGCGAATGGATCCGCCGAGCCAGCCAGCTCCGTCGACAATTGCAAGCGGACGTCGCAACTCTTCGGAGGTAACTGTTTTTGCCAAAACATGACCGGTTCGAGCCATGCGGTCGTATGCGATCTGATTCTGGGATTCGACCGAATCTTGAGCTAGTTCGTCACGCATATTCGGTTATTAACTGCATTTAAGCCAGAGACGCTTCTTACCCATAAAGGCGTTCGGCTTCCTGATGATCTATTTTGCGAGCTTTGATGCGGCCGCCTGCAATTTTTTCACCATTAGGATCGATGTAAACACGTCCTGTCTTTCCCGGCTTGACACTCATAACATGAATATTGAATATGAACGCCATGTCGGATTTGGCTTTAAACCAGTGTACGTTATCTTTGATGTCCGTCACGGTTGAACAACCTCCAGGACCGAATTCGCGATCGATGGTCGGTGTAATGATCATGTGGTCGGTGGAATCCTCGATACGATCGTAGTGACGGCCGTGAAAATCCCCTTTCAAAATCAGAAAGGCCGTAGCCATATTGTTGTGTCCGTGTGGAACGACGGAACGGTCCTTGTTTAATGCAAAGATTTGGTGACCAAAGACCAACTCAGTAGGTAGCCCTTCTACTTTTGGGAGAGTCGCCCGCAAACTCAATTCACCTCTCTCTTTCGGTTTGACCTCTTTAGCGAGTTTGTCGAAGTCAAGAAATTTCAGCAGGTC
>JAYVPE010000120.1:0-2528 GCA_043757575.1 Pirellula sp. | reverse complement strand
CCACCCAGCCAAATCAGCGGAAAAGTTAGGAAAGTAACCAGCATCGCCCAGCGAAAAACCCATGGCGAACGAGTATCAATTGGATTGCGCATGAATTGCCCCCGTGTCACCAGTCTTTGCACTGCCTGTCGATACGGTCCTGTCCGAAGTATTACCAAAACCTTGCTTGTTGAAATCAGAGAGTGAGTAGATGAATTCAACAAGATCACGAATTCCTTCTTCCGTGATACCTGGGTTGTCGTTTACTTTTCGAGCGATAGCTGGCATAGGACTGCCTTCGATCCCGAGAACGATTCGAAGGTAAATATCCTCGCGTGCACCACCGCCGCGGAATGCCCCGAGTGTCAAGTTCCTTGAACTATCGATTACCGGTTTGAGCGCTCCAAATTCTTTCATGGGCTTCCATTCCGCTTTTTTTGTCGGGTCGATGCCAGCTCGAATAGTCCAATCCTTGGTCCAGTCATCGAAGTCCTGGGAAATTCCTTTACCATCACCTGCAATCCCATGACATTTGGAACAAGCGGTCAGTTCGCTTAGAAAAACAGTTTTGCCTCGTTCGATTGATGTACTTTGTTCTGCGGAAGTCGTTGCGAGACTCAATTTGGGAGCTTTAACTGAGAAAGAGTCTGCGGCGACCCAACTGTCTGCGATCTTGGATGCGATCTGGAAAGGCAATTCGGTCCTATCCTCTTCGTTTACGATAGCCGCTATGATCCTCCGTTCGACCTCTCCGCGAATAGCAAGGAAACGAACGTAGTGGGCTAGCGCATCGATATCCTCAGCAAACTCTTTGGAAAGATTGAGTGTTCCGAAGGCGGGCATGGCCGTGCCTGGCAATCCGTTCTCAAGTGTTCGCATCAAATCGGCATGGGTTGGTTTCTTTCCGATGGGCGTTGACTTGAATTTGAAAGAACCGCGTCTGAAGTCTCTGGGATAGGGAGCCAGCAGGGCAGAAACCGGACCCATCCCATCGCCGGAGGTTCCGTGACACTGTATGCAATGTTTTCGGTATAGACCATGTTCTACTTTTGCTTTATTTCGTCCGACCGGACCGGCAGCTCTGGTAACTTTTTCCATATCTACGGCTTTTGCAATTCCATCCGGCCAGTTCGGAGAATCAGGAGTACCGAACAGTTCTTGGACGGTAATTTGAGCTGCAAGGGCCGATTCCACGATTTGTTGATGTGTGGATTCTTGCGAAAGACTTGCAAAATGTAGTTCGTTGGAGCGATACGCCAGTTCTTGGGGCGCGCACCCGCAAAGGGCGCAAATTTCTAGCAGCCAAACGGGAAAAAGGCGTTTGTCAATTAAACAGACACTGGCTATTTTCTTCAAAAACATTCGAAATCGCTTGGCTCACCGTGACTTGGGGACGGGAGGTAACCGGACAAAGACGTCAAAATGCAACTGAATCGCAGTCTCCCATAAATCCCCTGAAAACGAAGGGCCAAAACGCCGCAGTGAATTGAATTGTGAAGGGTTCTGGAAGAAGTGCTTCCAAAGTCAAAAATCTAAAGCAGCTACACTCAGCTTTTCCGGCCCCGGACCATTGAATCATAGCTTTTGTTCGAGACAAATCAAAACTCCTGGTTTCGCGTGGGATTGCAGCAAAATCTGTCCCCAACTACTATAAACTGACATTGCAAACATGGATTGAACACAGAAAAGGACGAGAGCGTTGCCGAGGTTAGTCGTTGCCATATTGATAATCTTCATTCAATGCTTCGGAAGCGTTGGGCTGGCTCGTGTCGTTTGCTTCCGTGGAGATGGATCCATTTGCTGCATTTATTCAGCTTGGGACAGTTCTGCTTGTTGTGAGCCGGTACTGCAAGAACCTGACGGTTGCACATGCTGCCACCATTCTCAGAACATTTGCGATGATCGAAACGCTGACCCAATTCATTCGTCTAATTCATTAGATTTCGGTTCGTGGGAATTTGGTGCCGTTCGCGAAGTTTGCGATTGCCACCCAATGTTCGTCATGGCGAATATAGAGCTATCTAAGTCGCCGAATAAAATTTGCTTGATGCACTCCTTGATTGTTACCCGTACCGAGTTTGTTTTTGAATTAGGACTTCCAGTGCCCACTGACGGGTGTTTGCGAACTCCCAATCCCTCCTTACGACGCTGTCGTTGCTCTGTGATGCGCTGTTGAGTGGCGGAACTCGGCCTACCGCCAAGACTATCTAATTGTGGGCGATGAGTTGTATCGGATTGCACTAATAAGTTAAGTGCGCTCTGTTCCTTGCCACTCAACCTCTAGCACGTATCCATCCTGTATTTAGGAAACAGCATGTCTTCTTCAACCTCTCCAAGCCAAAGCGCATCAACAAACACGGAGCGACAACAACTACGTTTTCATGCCCCTCCAAAGTCAACTGCACAAAGATTAGTCGATCGAGTTTTGACCGGTCTAGCGTGGATCGCACTGATTGCAATTTTCCTCATTGGCTACAAAACGGGCTGGAGGCTTCCAACCTTCTCAATTCTCACTGGTGGGTCTCTTGCGTCCGAAACGGATTGGTGCG
>JAYVPE010000119.1:0-2529 GCA_043757575.1 Pirellula sp. | reverse complement strand
ATCACGATATCGCAACTTGGATCGCGGCCAGCCATCAGCTTGGGCTTTTTCAATTCAATCAGTGGACTGCTGTCACATGGCACAAGGATTCCAAGTATCTCCGGCAATCTTGGCTGCTCTTCGCCCACTTCGGAAATTTCGAAATCGGTTTCAAGTTCCATGCTGGACAAAACTCGCCGTTTAACCATAAGAACTGCGTTTCCGACCGGATTGTAGGAAACACTATCCATGAACGCCCACATCAGGAAAAGACCACGTCCGCCTTCGCCTGACAAAGCTATTTTTCGCCCGGTGGCAGTAAGCTCTTGATGCTTGAAGCCATGTCCTTCATCTCGCACCTTAAACTGGGCTTCGTCTCGAGTGACACGGATCTCAACAAAAACGCGACGGTCTTTGTAAGGGGACTGTGCTAGGCGCTGATCCATCAAACTACGATCGCCATTGAGAGGTCCTCCGATCTCAAGGTTTCCGTGGTATATAGCGTTCAGAATCGCATGCTCTAGTGCAACGCCCGCTTGGACTGCACCGGGTTCGTCGCAAATCCCCAAGCCAATCGTCATGCGTTGCGTCAACTCTATTAGAGGAGCGATCAGAGCAAAGTCGTTCGCGAATACGAACTCAAATTGGGTAAGCGTTGCGCATTCGATAATCTTTTCGAAACTCGATTCAGCCCTAGTCAGTTCAATAACATGGTTAATCGTTTCCTGCAGAAGTTCATTACAACGAGACTTGGGAACATAACCAGCGGCGCCACGCTGCAAGGCTCGTGAAGCAAGTTCCTCACTTCCCGACCCAGTGATGAGGATGACGGGAATGAGAGGGTAGAGTCTACGGATTCTTTCAACCAACTGCATACCATCCATGTTTGGCATTTGCATATCCGTGACTATCAGATCTGGAGCGTTCACTTTGATTTTCTCCAGCGCAGCTAAGCCATCATCTGCTGTTTCCACATCAAAATGCAAGCACTTTTTCAGAAGCCCCTCAATCAATCGGCGGTCAGTGGCCGAGTCATCAACCAGCAGAATTTTGAACATCAAAGTAGCTCCAACAGTATGGGAATTCAAAAAGTCGTAGGATTTGCTGCCAAACCATGCTCTAGGTGTAGTATAGCTTTACACGCTTGACGCTGCACTACTCTGTCGAAAACCTCGTCGAGAAAGATGCAATTGGCATAATTCTTCAGTCCGGCCACTTCCAACGTGCCTGTCGAAGTTGAGCCAAAGGAGAACCCTCTAAAACTTCGTACCAGACCGTGACCATAGTTCCATTGAAACATTCCACAGTGGACGGATAGCCAACATCACCCGATTTTGCATCTGCGGAAATGGAGATGGCGCCGCTCCATGATTTGCCCGAGTCTTGACTAACTCGCGCTTGAATTCCAAGTGGACTTCGACGATGGCCGTACGTCATCAAAAGATGGCCATTACGCATCCTCAGCAGATGCGAGGGAAACCCCCAGATACCGATTGTGTGAGGTGTCGTCCAAGTTCGACCGCCATCATTCGATTCGCATTGCAGGGTATGTCCGTCGTCCTGTTTGTTTTCATTTCGAATATGGCAGATGAGCGATCCGTCCGCAGCGTCGACCAAATGCAGCTCGTGGTATCGAGCAGGGTCGTCCCCAGACCGTGTTGGAATTGTTGCAATCCACTCCCAAGTCAATCCATCGTCGTTCGATTCGCAAACACCAATCTTTTCATCACCGTAGATCGCTTTGCCTGCGTAAAGCAGTCTGCCATTGCTTGTGACAACTGGTCCATGGGGACTGTTTACTAAAACTCGATAGCGATGCGACCAAGTAACTCCGCCGTCAGTCGAGCGAAGCATGTAGTTTCCAAGTTCCGCTTTGCGTTGTTCTGCAGTTAGGCGATGGTGAACGGCTTGCCATTCCTGAAGCAATTTGGGATCAGAAAACGCTCCAGGCTCACCCGGCAGAGCCTTTTCAGCACGAGCCAGTCGAGGTTCGTAGGCGAGCGATGTGAATGTTGTTACAAGAATGCTACCCTTTGCTGTTTCGACGATGCCTCCGTCTCGGTCATCAATCGGGCCATCGTACAACACTTGTGGCCAGCTCCAGGTACCTCCGTTGTCCTTCGATCGCATCCACTCCAAGCGTCCAAATGGACATACATGGCTTTCCCGCCCCCCCGAGAATGCCAAAAGCAATTCGCCGTTTTTACGTTGAGTTAGAGTTGGCCAGCCGTGATACAACGGAGGTTTCCAACTGATAACCTTAATGTAAATAATTTCGATTGAAAGTTGTCGTTGCGACTCACCTGCGATCGCATGCCAAGTCCTACTGCCCGAAACAACTGCGGCGGAAAGGGCAGATGTGGCAAATAGGAATTGGCGGCGATTTACCATGCGTGGAGGTCCGATAGTTGTTTTGTAATGAAAATGCTATTATACAGGATCAGCGTATAAGTATCGACAATTGTAATCCCAACCATTGGTTCTTCGATGCGGGACTAAAGTACCCATGACCACGCAACCACCTGGAAGACTTGAATTCACCGATTGCCT
>JAYVPE010000118.1:0-9329 GCA_043757575.1 Pirellula sp. | reverse complement strand
TGTTGATTAAATCGACACCGGCCTCTTTCAAAACGGCCCAAACGTTTACGTTGTCGGGAGTCGCCCAAAATCGAACACGTCTCTTCTTATTGTGTGCCCGATCGATGATCGCTATCAATTTGTCTCGCTCGCTCTGTGGGATCTCGCCAACTCCTCGCCACTGAAAATGCAAAGTCCAATTGTCACTGATCAACGGAAGCAAATGGTTCGGTAACTCACTGTCCAAGTCAGATAGTCGCCCGTCGATTCCAACGTACCGAGTGGAGTCGGCGGCTATCAAATCGGTGGCTCGGTTGCCGCTGACGATTGCGGTCACTGCCCCAGCGTGTTCGGTGCCATCCTCAACAAAGGAGAATAGTTCTCGGTACTCTGACAATAGACTATGGAGAGCGCTATAAGTAGATTTACCCTCTGATTTGATATCGATCAATAATGTAAACGTGCCACCGTCGGTATGGACTTTGCCAGAGTGCTTTTGGATTCGAGCTCTCAATGGGTCTAGATAGAGCGATCGAAGAGTTCGATGTGGAGACAATTCCGATTGAGTATGTGCTACCAGCAGTTTGCCATCCACTAAATAAATATCCGCTTCGACGCTACAAAAGCCTCTATTGAGTGCATCGAGAAGTGGGTGTTCATGGAGGTAATCGTTGTGCGCATGCGCTTGTCGAAAGGGTATGGCGTCTTGTCCACAAAGGCTTCCTCCAAAGAAAACAGCCAATGCAACAAGGTAGGGGACGATGAAATTCAGGTATTGAAATTTAATCATAGCAGCAGTCTCAACGTTAAGAAATCGAAAGAGGACAAGTGTGTACGATCGCGCCGCGATTCTTTCTCCGTTACTTATTTTATCAGCCCCAGCCAGTATCTATCCAAAGCCTAATGGCTTAGTACCGCGACCGGGAAAATGCAAGTCATCGGGCTGAAGTTGGCGAGGTACGGAGCGATTACCGAATCACACCTTAGACCAATCGCGGCGTTGGCGGCTGCTGGGGATCGCCATTTTTTTGCGATACTTAGTGATCGTTCGACGAGCGACGCCAAGTCCTTGCTTTTTGAGCTCATCGACTAAGTCATCATCGCTAAGCGGATTGGTCTTGTCCTCTTTGCCGATGATCTCTTGCAATTTGATACGAATTGTTTCATAGGCCACGTCTTCTCCATCGGCACTTTGTGTTCCGAATACAAAGAACCGCCGAAGTGGCAAAATCCCGCGCGGCGTTTGAATCCACTTGTCGTCCACTGCGCGCGAAACTGTGGTGACGTGGACCCCAACTTGATCGGCAATTTGCTGCATCTTTAGGGGTTCAATCGACTCAGGCCCCTCGTCTAAAAATTTCTTCTGGTAGTCGACGATCGCTTGCGATACACGAGTTAAGGTCCGTCGGCGTTGCTGAATCGACTCAATCAACCACTGAGCGCTGCCGATTTTTCGCTTTATGAACTCTTTTTCTTCTTCGCTTGCTTTCGGATCGCCCAATCGGCGCCGGTAGTACTCGCTAATACGCAAAGGTGGCAACGAATCGTCAACCAAGCGCACGGTATACACTCCTTTTTCATTCAATTCAACGATAACATCGGGTGTGACAAGTGGAACGTGAACCTCCATAAATGCGGCACCAGGTTTGGGGTTGAACTGGTGCATCTGCTCACGAATCTCTTTGATCAAGTCGATTGAGTAGCCGGTCTTCTTTTGAATGACAGGTAACCGGTTTTCGGCCAAGTCATCCAGATGCTGCGAGATCAAAGTGCGCATCTCGTCAACCAATCGCATCTCGGGTCGAAGCTGGTTGAGTAAGCACTCGCGAAGACTGCGCGACGCAATACCTGCTGGCTCAAGCGATTGCACTATGGTGAGGGCTTTCTCTGCCAACGCTATATCCGACGCCTTATGATCCGGGGGTAAAATGTCAGAGAGTGACGTCTTAAGATAACCACCGTCTCGTGCGTCCAGACAGGAAATGATGCGCTCCGCGATGCGCTCTATATCGTCATCAATATCCAATTCGGCAAGCTGATGGAGCAAGTAATCATTGAGCGATTCAGGACGCTCCGCAGCATTTGCCATGAGGTCATGGGCTCGGTCGCCATCTTCTTGAATGCGGCTGCTTGAACGCCGAAAATCGTCGAATGTGTCCGGCATGTCGTTGTCCATATTGGCCAGCCGTTCGAAATCCTCAGCGTTGGATTGGTTATCCTTAACAATCAGTTCTTTTTCATCTTCCGTGCGGGAGGCGGTAGGGCTTTCTTCGTCCGTCGGCTCTTCATCCGGCAGAGTTTCATCCCGCTCCTCAACCTCCAACATGGGATTTTCGTTCATCTCCTGTTCGATGCGCTCTTGCAAAGCCAGTATCGGCAGTTGCAAAATCTCCATCGACTGGATCATCCGTGGAGCCAGCTTTTGAGTCTGAATCTGGCGTGCTTCTAGTCCGAACGACAGACGCATAATGATTGAATCCGTTAAAACAGTTGAATGAGACGAACGCTTGCCAAAACACAATTGTGAATCAGCTTTTTTGCCGTTGCGGCTGTCGACAGCGAACGGCATGGACGCGTTGGAAAATTACTTATCCGGCGTGTCGATATCTCTACTGTATCACTTGTCCCACCGAAAGTGCAGACTTGTTTTGCGAATAATTTGCGATAATGGAACGTGATTTGCTGGTTTTTCTTTTTCCGACGAGTTGCACGACCTTTTGGCCGAATTTTACAGATAAATCAACGATGAGCGAAATCAAACTGCCAGTTGGAAATGGTCAAGAAGTGACTCTTCGCGAATTACAAAGCAAGGTAGACAGTTGGATTAAGGAAGTCGGAGTCCGCTATTTTTCGGAGCTTACCAACCTCGCCATGCTTATGGAGGAGGTAGGGGAGCTTTCGAGAATTTTTGCCAGAACTTACGGTGATCAAAGCTGCAAAAAATCGGACAGCACGTATAGTCTACCGGACGAGATGGCAGACATCTTGTTCGTGCTGATCTGCTTGGCCAATCAGACGGGTGTTGACTTGACAAAGGCTATTCACGAAAACTTAGCCAAAAAAACAGCCCGCGATTCCGAACGCCACCGCAACAACCCTAAACTGCAATCCTAAAGAGAACGGTGTCGTTACTTTTTCCGGCCGTGGAGCGGTCGCCACCAATTGAAAGACCATTTTTATGAACCTCTCTATCATGCGCCGAATCAAATTTTGCGCGGGCCATCGCTTGTTCCAACATGGGGGCAAATGCGAAAACTTCCACGGCCACAATTATGTTGCAGACTTCTTCGTCACTGGCGAAACACAAGATTCAGTCGGACGCGTGATGGACTTTGCAGACCTTAAAGCGAAATGTAAAGGTTGGCTAGACGAAAACTGGGATCATAGCTTCCTCGTATGCGATCAAGACGAGAATGCAATCACGGCTTTAAGGATGGTCAAACCGTGTCGGCTATTCGTAATGCCGTATAACCCAACGGCAGAAAACATGGCAAAATACTTGCTGGAAGAAGTGTGCCCGAAACTCCTACAGGGATTTGGTGGTGTAGCCAGTCGAGTCAGGATCTGGGAAACAGACGAATCGTTTGCTGAAGCGTCCATTGATGAGCATGACAAATTGGTGGTTTCCAGCTACGATGCTGCCGAAGTAGACTGACACTTTAATCCCAGAGTTCGACAGACACCTTGAAAATGCTCTTTGCGGTAATTCAGCCAAATAAACTTCAAGCGGTTCGCGAGGCGCTAAATCACGCCGGCGTGCAACGCTTGACCGTCATCGAGGCCCAAGGATATGGCCGTCAAAAAGGTCAGTCTGCAACTTATCGCGGTATTGAGTACCGTGTAAATCTGCTTCGCAAGGTCTGCTTGGAAATTTGCGTAAACGACGATTTTCTAGATCGTACCATTGAGACCATCACGTTGATCGCCCGTACTGGTACTGAGGGGTGTATAGGCGACGGTAAAATTTTTGTGGTACCTACATTAGAGGCCATCACAATCGATGACGGCCAAAGAGGACCGGGAGCTGTTTAGTGATACTTTTATTGTCAAGCGACTTGATGTTTCAATCCCGAATCAGTTCTGCGGCTCGTGCTGCTGGCAAAGAATGCGTTGTCGATCGTACGGCAGCTAAGCTCATCGAGCGAGTCACTGAACCGGATACCGTTTCACTTGTGCTCGTGGACTTGACCCTACGGACCGTTGATTTAGCTCAAGAGATTCCGCTTATTCATCAGTCTTTTTCCAATTGCAAGATTATGGCATACGGGCCACATGTCGATGTCGAGCGGTTAACACTCGCGGAGAAATCCGGTGCCGATGCTGTCGTGACACGCGGGCAAATGGATCGTGATTTGGTTGCAATCATACAGGGGGCTTAAACCCGATGATCGCAAGCTCCGGAATTGCCGAGCACGAGTCTATCCACATCGCCGTTCGCAATGCATTCCGCAACGCGTCGGATCATTTACGCAGCCCCGTATCCTGCGTTTTTCTTTTTGTGAGTGGCAACAACCTGGGCGACAACTCCATTGCGATTAGATCTGCTTTGGATGAGCTCGCGCCCGAAGTGCCGGTTTTTGGGTGCTCGGCAGAGAGCTTGGTGGGAAGAGGTCGTGAAATCGAGGGGCAAACGGCAGCTAGCATTCTCCTGCTCAGCGAACTTTCACAGCCACCGATGATTTACGCAATGGAGTGCCTTCGAACGCCCGATGGACCCACTGTCCTAGGATTCACGGACGAGATTATCGAACGAGCTCGTCAGTGCAATGGAATGTTGGTTGCCGCATGCCCGCAGACGTTTTCAGTCGATATGCTGATCACCGCACTGGAGCCCGAGCGAGGAGCTGCTGTAGTCCCGATACTGGGAGGTTATTGCAGTAGTCAGAATGGGGATAGTTCGAGCCTACTGTTTTGCAATAACATAGTCCTCAATCGCGGGGCCGTCGGATTGGTTCTGCCTCCCGAATTGCACTGGCAGACAATCGTCAGCCAGGGCTGTCGACCGATCGGTGATCCGATGGTCGTCACGGCCCTCGACGGGAACACCATTCTGGGGCTTGGCGGACGGCCAGCACTGCCCATGTTGCGAGATATGTTTCAAAAACTTCCAAGTCACGAACGCGACATGGCCATCGATGCTCTCTTGATCGGCCGTGCAATTACCGAATATAGCGATACGTTCTCACACGGGGATTTTTTGATTCGAAACGTTCAAGGAGTCGATACGGATGTAGACGGAATCGTTGTTACCGATCGGTTCCAGGTTGGTCAAACGATACGATTTCACGTCCGAGATGCTCAAGGAGCGGACGCAGATTTGTCGAACCTTTTGAATCGTTTAAACAAAGGTGGTATCGATAACAAAGCTGGACTTCTATTCAGTTGCAATGGTCGCGGCCATCGCATGTTTTCACAACCCAATCATGACGCACTCGCTATCGATAAGACCTTTCCGGGGCTTCCGCTTGCCGGGATCTTCGCCGCAGGTGAATTTGCCCCGCTTGCCAATCGCAATTTAACGCACGGATTTACAGCGGTTGCTGCATTTCTACGTGAAACGCTAGAGCGATGAGCGTAACTTCAATCACTTTCTGGTTAAATCAATAGCCGTTTTGGAGGCAACTTGTAGCTGTCGTCTTGTCATAAACTTAGATTAGAATATTGCTGACCTGTGGACCAGTGGACCTGTGGACCTGTGGCTCCGCCCACAGGTGGCATACTCGTCAGCGGACGGAGCCGCTGACCCACATTTGAAATCCCCCCTCCCCCTCGAGACTGGCACTGCTCCATGACTACTTTTCGAATCCGTTTTGCCGTCCTACTGGCACTGACTACATCGACCGTTTTGGCGGACGGGCCAACCGACAATCAATCGGCGTCGGTTCGACCAGTTCCGCCCCCTGGGATCGTCATCGATTCCGAAGTGCGATCCAGTTTGCAAAAAGAACTGGGTTTGCTCAAGGATCAAATCGCGGACTTGGGCAAATCCAAGAGCTCGATAGTCCAACGCTATCTTCCAGATGTCGAGGTGTTTGCACGAGCGGTGGAATTGGCATTGAACGAAGACGGCTTCTTTGAACCGAAGGATACAGAACGTGCAAAACAAGTTCTTCAAGAAGGATTGAAAAGGGCTTCGGAACTGAAAAGCGAGAAAACGCCATGGACAGATGGGAATAATGGAGAGCATCAGACGGTACGAGGCTATCGTTCCAAGCTTGACGGTACCGTGCAGCCCTATGGTGTCGTTGGGCATTCTAATATAGGAAAAACTCGGGCAGATATCTGGTGTCGGGGCCGAAGCGAAAAAGGTTTGGAGTTGCAATTCATTGCTGCTCGCATGACCAGCCCCGACCCGATTCCCGCGCCAGGTGTCATTATGATCCATCCCTTTGGGCGGTATTGCAACGCAAATAAATTGGCCGGAGAAGTTGACACATTGGAAGTGCTTGAACACGCCATAAAGGAATATCAGCTTGATCCGAAACGAGTTGCGATTCGAGGTTTCTCGATGGGTGGTGCGGCAGCCTGGCATCTGGCTGTGCATTATCCAGATAAGTGGTTTGCGGCCAATCCGGGAGCTGGTTTTTCGGAAACGCCACAGTTCTTAAAAGTCTTTCAATCCGAAGAGCTCAAGCCAACTTGGTACGAGCAAAAACTCTGGCAAATGTACGACTGTCCGGTATGGGCTCGCAACCTGCGAATGCTGCCGACAATCGCTTATAGCGGGGAAATTGACAAACAAAAGCAAGCAGCCGATGTTATGGCAGAGGCGTGCTGGAACCTACCCGAGAACGAGCGATTCGAGCTAACGCATATCGTAGCCCCCAAGACCGCACATAAAATTGATCCGGTGGCGCGCGTTGAGATCGAGAAGCGATTGGCAACGCTCGACGCAATGCGATCCTCTGAGCCACTGAAACACGTTACTTTTACGACGACCACACTTAAGTACAACAAAGCTCACTGGGTCACGATCAATGCCATCAAGGAACATTGGTTGCCAGCCACCGTTCTCGCGACATGGGAAAAACCACGTCCGGGCATGAGCGAAGGTGGTTTCGGAATTCTCGTCGACAATGTAACCGACCTAAGCCTGAGTTTCGATGCAAACCAAATTTCCTTTCACACCACATGGAACTACGCTTCAATCGGCGGCCAACACTTTCTTGTCGCACGGCGATCTGACATGTCGTGGGGAGTTCGACTTCGGCAAATCGGAAACCAATGGGAACAAGTATCACCCGTTGAACCGCCCTCCACGGAACTTAGCAAAAAGCATGGACTGCAGGGCCCAATTGATGACGCGTTTATGGGACCATTTCTCTTTGTGAAGCCGACCGCCGCTGGGCACCATCCTAAAGTGGATCAGTGGGTCGATGCCGAATTCAGTCGCGCCGTTCGCGAATGGCACAGGCAAATGCGAGGCGACGCGATAGTAAAAACCTCGGAGGAACTCAAGCCAGAGGATATCGAGAACTTCAATTTAATCCTCTGGGGCGATCCTCAAAGCAATCCAACGCTTGCGAAGATCGCCGACAAACTTCCAATTCAATGGAGTCGGGAGCAAGTCGTTGTTGGAGCGCGGAAATTTGACGCAGCGAGCCACGCGCCTGTATTGATTTACCCCAATCCGCTCAATCCGCAACGGTACATTGTCCTCAATAGCAGTTTCACGTATCGTGAATACGACTACCTCAACAACGCTAGACAAATCCCCAAGCTACCGGATTGGGCGGTTGTCGACTTGACCACACCACCCGGTATGCAATTTCCTGGCAGAATTGCGGACGCCGATTTCTTTGACGAAAAATGGAGACTGAAGCCGCTACGTACCTTGATTTCGAAGTAATTTCCGTATTTCATAGTTTCTTATATGAGGCTTCCGTGTCCAACATTGAAATAGATATCCAATCCGTCCATCGTTGGCTGCAAAGTGGCACTGATGATGATGGTCATTCGATCGCGCTAGTGGATTGTCGCGAGCAAAGCGAACACGCAATTGCGCAAATTAACAACGCGATTTTAATGCCGATGGGACAGTGGCCACCGTCGGCAGACGCTCTTGCAAGCCTCGAGGGAAAGCGAGTTATCATCCATTGTCATCATGGTGGCAGATCTCTTCGAGTTGCAAACTGGTTTCGTCAAAACGGTTATCCAGAAGCCACGAGTATGGCTGGTGGCATTGACCAATGGAGCTTAGATATCGACCACCAAATCCCCAGATACTAATGGCAGGCAACCACCATGACTCTATTCTCCAAACTTTCTAACAGCATTGCCGTACTATTGTTCGTTACGGTAGTGCGCCATTCTGCTCGCGCCGATGATTTCATTGTGCCTATCATCCACGAATCCAACTGTAGTATGAACCAACAAGTGCCAGGCGGGAAGTTAACTCAAAAGAAGTCTACTTGGTCAATTGCAATCCATGGAGGCGCTGGTGGCCCCTCGGGTCGTTGGACCGACGAGCAGAAGCAAAATCGTATTATCGGATTGAAGTCAGCATTGAAGAAAGGGACCGAATTGTTAGAGCAGTCCGCAAATGCTGTCGACGTTGTCCAGGCAGTTGTTCAAATCTTAGAAGACGACCCCAATTTTAATGCGGGACGTGGCGCGGTTCTCGATAGTGTAGGCCACGTATCATTAGACGCTAGCATCATGGATGGTTCGGATCTAAGTTGTGGAGCCGTGGCAGGAGTTACCAAAGTGCGCAATCCAATTGCATTGGCTCGTGCTGTTAGAGACAAAACTCCGCACGTTTTCTTATGTGGCGAACCAGCCGACCTGTTTGCCAAGGAGATAGGATTGCCATTGGAGTCGCTCGACTATTTCAAAACGCAAGAGCAAACCGAGAATTGGGAAAAGTGGAAACAAAAGCAAGCGGCCAAGGATACTTCGACATCTAAGCACGAACACGACGCTGGAAAAGATCGATTGTTTTATTTGGGTACAGTTGGATGCGTTGTTCGAGACCAACATGGAAATCTAGCAGCAGCCACCAGCACCGGTGGTTTGCTAGGGAAGCGGTACGGTCGAGTAGGTGACTCACCAATGATCGGAGCTGGTACGTATGCTAAAAACGCAACCTGCGCCATTAGTTGCACAGGAGTGGGGGAGCTATATATCAAACACCACATCGCCTCCGCCGTTTCATCTCGGATGGAGTATTTGCACGAGTCGCTCAACGCATCCGTCAAGGTTGCGATTCACACTACATTGCCTGTCGATTCAGGTGGCTTGATCGCTGTAGATGCAGACGGCAACATCGAACTCCAATTCAATACTCCGATGATGGCTCGTGGCCAAGCCAAAAGTGACGGGACATTTCAAGTTGCCTTGACGGACTGGGT
>JAYVPE010000117.1:0-9331 GCA_043757575.1 Pirellula sp. | reverse complement strand
GGTAAAGCTGAACAAAGCGCACTCCTCGTTCAATGAGTCGCCGTGCCAGCAAACAATTTCGGGCAAAGCTTGCTTCCTTGGGGTCCTTGATACCATATAGATCTAGCGTTTCTTTGCTCTCACCAGTTGTGTCCATCAATTCTGGCGCACTGGTTTGCATCCGATAGGCCATTTCGTATGCATTGATGCGAGTTGCAATTTCATCGTCGCCGGTTTCGGCAAGTCGCTTTGCATTTAATTTGCGAACCGCATCGAGAACTTGTACTTGCTGACTCTCGCTTACGGATTCCGGAGTGGTTAAATTCAGAATTGGTTCCCCTTGATTGCGCAGCGGAACTCCTTGGTAGGTTGAAGGCAACATGCCGCTCCCCCAAAGAATGGAGCCACCACGCGGACCGCGGGGCCCACTTTGGAGAACGACGAAGCCCGGCAGGTCTTCGCATTCACTTCCCAAGCCGTATGTTAACCATGAACCGAGACTTGGCCGTCCGAACTGACCGGTGCCGGTGTTCATAAAGAGTTTGGCTGGCGCGTGATTGAACAGGTCCGTCTTGCACGTGCGGATAAAAGTTAACTCGTCAACAATGCGGGCTGTGTGCGGTAGCAAATCACTTACCCATGCACCGCACTCGCCGTGCTGTTGAAACGTACGCCGTGAGCCAAGTAGATTGATACGGTGGCTGCTATCCATAAAGGCAAACCGCTTTCCCTCCAAATAACTCTTGGGAATTGGCTGTCCGTTGAGCTGATTCAACATCGGCTTGTGCTCGAACATGTCCAGTTGCGACGGACCGCCAGCCATAAACATATAGATAATTCGCTTGGCTCGAGCCGGGAAGTGTGTCGGCTTGGGAGCGAGCGGGTTTCGCGGAGTTTCCGGCGAGGCAGCTTCGGAAGAATCTGAAATGAGATTGGCCAGCGCCATGGAGCCAACACCGACTCCACACTGATTGAAGAAGTGACGACGCGTTTGCTGTTGTAAGAACTGTTGGTCATTCATATTTTGCTATGGAATTCATTATTCACGAGTCACGGTTTCATCCAGATTGAGCAAAACGCGGGCAGCGCTCATCGAATCGAGACCTTTTAAAATCGTGAGTTCTTCCGGGCTTGGATGTCGGGATGTACAACGTCGGAACGCGACCTCGATACCGTCGTCCTGAATGATCTTTTCCAATGCAGTAGCGAACTCGAAAAAACCGGCGTCATTCATTAATGTTAAAGCTTGCAGAGGAGTGTTGCTGCGGACACGGCGAGTGCACGTGCTAAATCCATCTGGAGCATCAAAGACGTTGAGGAACGGAGGTGGCGTGGCGCGATAGATAAACGTATAGAGTCCGCGTCGGTATCGATCCTCTCCGGGACTAACTTTCCATTCTCGCTTGACTTGCCCCTGGCCCATCACCCCGCTGGGTATCGGTGGATAGACGGGTGGTCCTCCTATTTTCGACGACAATAGACCGCAGGCTGCAAGTTCAACATCACGCACGATTTCTCCTTCGAGTCGCAAACGTCGCTGCCGGGCAAGCAAAAAGTTGCCACGGTCTTTCTCTCGCAAATCATCCCGATCTACGGACGATTGTTGATAAGTCCTGGAGTTTGCGATCAGCCTATGTAGTTCCTTGAGGCTCCAGCCACGTTCCATAAACTCGACGGCCAAAGAGTCCAGCAATTCTGGATGGCTGGGTGGCGAACCTTGCAGTCCAAAATCGTTTTCTGTTTCCACCAAACCGCGGCCAAAGTAGTGTTGCCAAACGCGATTGACGATGACGCGTGCGGACAGCGGGTTGTTCGATGAGACGATCCAACGTGCCAAATCGAGCCGATTGATTTTACCAGCCGGGTTTTCA
This sequence comes from Pirellula sp., assembly GCA_043757575.1. Lineage (GTDB taxonomy): Bacteria > Planctomycetota > Planctomycetia > Pirellulales > Pirellulaceae > JBKCUI01. The sequence continues at coordinate 7,481 of JAYVPE010000117.1, read as the reverse complement.
ATGGATGGCAATACGGAGGGTGTATCGCATGTCACTTCCTCGGCCGGACGAGTGAAATCACCTTGGATAAACAAGTTTGTTTTTCGAGGAGTAGGCAGCTCTTTCATGACCATTGTCGTTATGCCCCCAGCGAGGAGTTTATCGATCTCCTTGGAGCGATGTTGAAACTTTTGGAAACTCTCGTCCATTGCTCCTGGGCCAACTGAATAAAGGCTTCGTTTCTGTGCGGCGTTGCGTTTCGGCTCCTCGGTGGCCAGTATTTTTTGTACCTCTTTGGAAAGGGCTTTCATTTGTACTTCGGTGAGCGATTTCTCCCAGTCGATCAGAGAGTCTGCTGCATCGGAGATTATTTTGCCAATCGACGATTCCAATTCTATTTGCTCTTGGATCAAAGCAGGCGCTTTGAGTTCGGGATCGTAGAGAGTAAGGTTGGGTTCCTCTTGATTATTGAAGAACGCAAAAAATCGATAGTATTCTTTTTGTTCAATCGGATCGAATTTATGGTCATGGCATTGAGCGCAACCGATTGTCAGTCCGAGCCACACGGTACCGGTGGTTGCAACGCGATCAAAGACGCTATCAATTCGAAACTGCTCTGGATCGATGCCCCCTTCTTGATTGATTTGCGTATTGCGGTGGAACCCGGTTGCAACACGTTGTTCATCGGTTGCGTTAGGCAATAGATCGCCGGCTAGCTGTTCGATCGTAAATTGGTCGAATGGTAAATCGCGATTGAGAGCTTCGATGACCCAGTCTCGATACTTCCAAATTTGACGTGGAGCATCGACTGAGTAACCATTACTGTCTGCATAGCGAGCTTGATCGAGCCACCATCGGCCCCAACGTTCGCCATAGTTGGGGCTGCGAAGAAAACGGTCTATCAATTCATGTCGAGCCGATTCGGCGTTCTTTTGAAACGCGGCGACAAACTCATCGACTTCCGAAATCGTAGGTGGTAGTCCGACTAAATCGAGTTTCGAGCGACGAATAAACGTGATGGGATCGGCTTCTGGCGACGGAACAATCCCTTCCTTTGAGAGTCTATGGAGGATGAAGCTGTCGATAAAATTTGCGTTAGCTCCGGCGCCGTTTTCATCACTCTTTGGAGGTGATGTCTTTTTGGGGGCAACAAAGGCCCAATGCTTGTCGTAGCGAGCACCTTGCTCGACCCAGGACTTGAGAATTCCCTTTTGAATGTCGGTGAGTCGCTTGCCAGATTCATGCGGTGGCATGACTTCATCGTCGGTGGCGAGAATTCGCTGGACGAGTTTACTTTCATCAGGTTTTCCAGGTTGAATCGCAACGTCGCCGGAGTCTAACTTGGCGAAGGCACCTTCGGCGGTGTCGAGACGCAGGCCTGATTCTCGCTTGGCTTTGTCGAATCCATGGCAGGCAAAGCAGTTTTCCGCCAAAATCGGTCGAACGTCCCGATTGAATTCAAGTTCCGGGGCGCTTCGAACGGGTGAACCTAGAAATAGGGCCAACACTACGTGGAGACAATTTGGGCAATTCCGGAAATAAATACAACCGGTGTGCAACATGAAACGACTCCGTGAGGACTGGGTTGGATTGGCGATTGTTGCGTTTCGGTGCCAAAAAGGCGGAGGGATAAACCGTTTCCATAATAGCTGATCGATTCATTTCTTGGAATAAATGGCTATGGTTTTGAGCTGATTCATTCCATTCAAGCCATGATTAGCGTGAGTCAGCAAGCAAAGAGTCACATCCTTTGTTGTTTGTTTAACGTACAATCTGATACATAACGGGTTTTCGTGTTCGCATTCCGTGTGGTGAGGAATAGGTTCTCAATGTTAAGAGTGGATAAATCACCTTTGCAATCGATCGAATCGGTGCTTGCTCAAGTCGCCAAACGCGAACCTGAGTCGCTTAATCACTGTATCGAGCGGTACGGAAACCTCGTTTGGTCGCTGGCGAGACGCTATTCACCAAGTCAAGCAGACGCCGAGGATGCGGTTCAGGAGATTTTTTTAGAGATTTGGCAAAAAGCGGATCGATTTAATCCATCGCTATCGGCTGAGCCCACATTTGTCACCATGATTGCGAGAAGGCGTCTGATAGATCGCTTTCGCAAGCAGTCTCGGGTAGTAGAAACGATGAGCGGTGAGAGTGATTTCGATGAACAGCCAGATTTGTCGGGATCTGCATCTGCAGAGTTGATTGATGAGGCGGCCAAGGCGACGCGTTGCCTTGACTCGCTCGACTCCAACCAGCGGGATATTCTGCGTAAGTCCATTCACGAGGGGAAATCGCATTCGCAAATTTCATCCGAATTGCAAATGCCCCTCGGTTCGGTCAAGTCTTTCGCGAGGCGTGGGCTTATCCAATTGCGACAATGCATGAATAAGTTCTCCGTTGCCGGAACAGGAGTCGCATCATGAGCTTGGTTGAACCAGTCGACTTTAGAATTCAAGAACTCGCCGCCGGTTTTTCGCTTGGCGATGTGACGGAAGCGGAATTGCATGAAATTAAATCCTACGATCCAAAGATTTTTCAAGTCATGGTAGAGCGTTCCGAGGAAGCGGCTGCACGTACTTTTTTGACATTCCAAGGAACCTTTCCCGCTGAGCCGATGCCGGTCGAGCTTTCGTCCCGACTCAGGAAGATGGCGCGCGGGTTTATCGATACAGCCGCAATTCCAAATGTGGTCAAAGTGTCGACTATTGCACCGTCCTGGATAGGTCTCCGCGAGATTGCTGCGTGGCTGTGTGTGGCTGCCTCGATCGCACTTTTGCTTTCCGTTTGGTTGCCCAGCAAGACGGACCAGAGCGCTAGTTTGCAACAGCAGCGAAATAAACTTATTGCATCGGCGACGGACATCGTTCGTTCCAAGTGGGAATCGACCGCACTAGAGCAAATGCAGGGTATGGAACTTGGAGAAGTCATATGGAGTTCAGCAGCCCAACAAGGATTCATGACTATCCGCGGTCTGCCCATCAATGACGCCACCAAAGAACAATATCAACTCTGGATTATCGATCCGTCACGAGACGAAAAGCCAGTGGACGGAGGAGTGTTTGACATCGCCAGCGATGTCGAGTCGATTATCCCGATTCAAGCTAAATTACGAGTGGACAAGCCGACTGTCTTTGCGATCACGGTTGAGAAGCCAGGAGGAGTGGTCGTTTCGGATCAAAAGCGATTGCCGCTGCTCGCTAAAATTGCTGTTAACTAATTTTAGAGCGCCACTTCGTGGTTATTGATTAGCCCCCGCTAGTTTGTAGTTGTCCCAATTTAACTTCCCGATTTCCGCTAATACAAGCCCGACGCGCAAGCGAGGAAACCTTATTAAAGTGCAATGATCCACTCGCTTGCGCGTCGGGCTTGTAAGAAAGCACCCCAAGTAACTAGAGCTTTATCTCCAAAAATCTAAACTATGTTCTGAGATGCTGGCAAACACGGTTTGCGAGTACGCCAACTTGGTTTACTATTTCCCTTTTGGAAATTCAGAATCTCGTAGGATTGCTATCTTTCATGGAGAAAACCAGGGTTGCCATTGTTGGCATGGGCACCGTGGGTACGGGAGTGGCCCGTTTGCTTTTGGATCACGGCGATCGGCTGGCCAGACACGCTGGACGGATTCTTTGGCTTGAAAAAGCCACGGTTCGGGATTTGGCAAAGAATCGCAACATCGATTTGCCTGCCGGAATTTTGACCGATGATATAAAATCGATCCTCGACAATCCCGAGATCGAAGTCGTCGCGCATTTGGTCGGAGGCCTTGAACCAGCTCGGACGATCATGCTCCAGTTATTGGAGTCAGGCAAGGATGTCGTAACCGCTAACAAAGCCCTTTTGGCCGAACACGGTGAAGAATTGTTCGATCGTGCACGAGCATTAGGCCGCACCATCGCATTTGAAGCGAGTGTTGGCGGTGGTATTCCGATTATCGCGAACATCAGCCAATGCTTTTCGGCCAACCAGATATTGTCCTTGCGAGGCATCCTCAACGGAACGAGCAATTACATTATTTCGCAAATGGATGAGCAAGGTGCGGACTATGCAGTTGCACTTAAACTAGCTCAGGAACTGGGTTATGCGGAAGCCGATCCGACCATGGATGTGGATGGAAGCGACGCGGCGCAGAAGCTCGCAATTCTGGCTCACCTTGCCTTCGGTGTCCGAGTCCGCTGGCGCGATATCTATCGCCGTGGTTTAGAGGCGTTTCAACTAGCGGACCTTAAATACGCATCCGAACTTGGGTATCGTATCAAGCTGATTGCGACGGCACAGTTACGCTCCGATGGTTTGGAGTTGCATGTGTCGCCAACGTTGATTCGAAAGGGACGACCGCTTGCCGAAGTTCGTGGTGCTTATAACGCCGTGACGGTCGTAGGCGACGCCGTTGGCGATATGTTCTTTCATGGCCAAGGTGCAGGTCAGATGCCGACAGCTTCCGCGGTGGTTGCCGATATGATCGATACGGCCTCAGGGCGAACGGACATTACTTTTCGTCGACTTGAATTGTGGTCTGATCGCGAGTCCAAGATCGGTTTACTGCCGTATGAACAGACGACGGGTCGGTATTACATGCGGCTCTTTGTTGCGGATGAGCCCGGTGTACTGTCTCAGATCACAGGCATTCTGGGCAATCACGCCATCTCGATCGCATCGATTATCCAGCATGAGCCAACCGACGATCAACAACCACGCAAAGTCCCGCTGGTCATCATGACTCATGAAGCAAATGAGAAAGCCGCTGCGGCAGCCAACGACGAGATTCGAATGTTGCCAAGCGTCAGTAACGAATGCGTCAAGCTTCGCGTCACCGAAGGTGGTAAGTGAAGGCTGTGGCATACAATGCTACAACGGATCCAGAAGAATGAAGACAAGTCCAATGCACAAAATCAACCGAAAAAACTCCCAAGGACGCTCAACATGAAATGGGTCATCATCATTCCGGACGGATGCGCAGACTATCCGGTTGATTCTCTAGGCGGCAAGACGCCGATGCAACAAGCCAACATTCCGGCCATGGATGAAATCGCTCAACTCGGCTTGGTTGGTCGGAGCGATAATGTCCCTCTGCACTTCCCAGCCGGCAGCGAGGTCGCAAACATGTCGTTGCTCGGGTACGATCCGAATCAGTATTTTACGGGCCGAGCCCCCATCGAGGCCGCTGCTCAAGGCATTGAGCTAGGGCCTAACGATTGGGCGATACGGTGCAATCTGGTAACCGTGCAAAATCAAGTCATGGTCGACTTCACAGCCGATCATATTTCCAATGCCGAAGCCATTCAATTGCTCAGAACTGCGCAAGAGAGGCTTGGAAGCGAATGCCTTGAGTTTTGCCCCGGAGTGAGTTACCGCAATTTGCTCATCTATCGCGGCAAGCCGGGAGTGCCATCTCCTTTTACAATCGACTCTCGTACCAGCGCTCCGCATGACTTGACGGACGGAACGGTGCTCGACGATTATCCGAAGGGACCTGGCTGTGATTTGCTTTGCAATTTAATGGAGCAAAGCGTAAGTTTATTTGCTGATCATCCGGTGAATCTCGCAAGAGTGGCCAACGGCAAACGACCAGCTACAAACTTATGGCTGTGGGGATTGGGAAAAACACCCCATCTTGAATCGTTTGAGTCGCGGTTTGGCGTCCGCGGAGCGATGATTACAGCCGTTGATTTGCTACGCGGTTTGGCAGCATTGATCGGTTGGGATCGAATCGAAGTGGCTGGAGCGACTGGGTATCTGGATACCAACTATGCTGGTAAAGGGTTGGCCGCCATTGAGGCGTTAAAAACGCACGATATCGTATGCGTTCACGTCGAGGCAACGGACGAAGCGAGTCATGAGGGGCGGGTTGATGAAAAGGTCAAGGCACTTGAGGCTATTGATCGGCATATCGTTGGCCCAATTCATCAGGCGTTGAAACAGAACGGTGAATATCGCATTCTGGTCTTGCCGGACCACGCCACACCGGTCAGTACCAAAAAGCATGCGCATGGCTGGGTGCCTTTCGCCGCTTGCGGTAATGGAATCTGTCAAGATTCAAGTTTGACGTATGATGAAGTGTCGGCAGCGAATTCCGGATTGTCGTTTCAACATGGCTGGGATTTGATTCCTAGGCTCATGCTGGGTGATTTGCGTTAACGAGTTTACTATCGAGAGTTTAGGGAAATCGGTTAAGGATCAGAAATGCCATTGATTGTTCAGAAATTTGGTGGGACCAGTGTTGCGACACCAGAAAAAATCCAAGCGGCAGCCCGCAAGGCGATTCGCGCTCAACAAGAGGGCAATCAAGTCGTTGTGGTTGTGAGCGCGATGGGTCACAATACGGATCACCTCATCGATTTAGCAAAGGAAATCAACGAGGAGCCACCCGCTCGCGAAATGGACATGCTGCTCAGCACAGGAGAGCAAGTCAGCGTGGCTTTGATGGCCATGGCCGTGCATCGATTCGGTCATAAGGCGGTGTCGTTGACAGGTGCGCAAATGGGAATCCGTACCGACAACTCGTTTACAAAAGCTCGAATCAAAACGATTTCCACCGAACGGATTCGACGCTTGCTCGACGAAGGAAACATTGTCATTGCAGCCGGGTTTCAAGGGGTTGACGATGACCTCAATATTACGACACTTGGTCGCGGTGGTAGCGATACGACCGCCGTTTCGCTTGCGGCTGTTTTGAGAGCGGACGCTTGCGAAATCTATACCGACGTGGATGGTGTCTATACGACCGATCCAAGGCTCTTGCCTGAAGCGAGGCAAATGGGGCAAATCAGCTACGACGAAATGCTGGAGTTGGCTAGTCTCGGGGCTGGTGTAATGCACAACCGTTCGATCGAATTTGCAAAGAAGTTTGACGTTCCCATTCGAGTGCGGAGCAGTTTTTCGGATGCTCCGGGATCCATGATCGTTTCCAAACCCGAGTCCGCATCGGTGCCGGTTTGCGGGGCTGCACTTACCAAGGATGAGGCGCGTATCACGATTTTGGGAGTGCCCGACAAACCTGGAACCAGTTTTGAAATTTTCAAACGGCTTGCCGACCGCAAGGTATCGGTCGACATGATCGTACAGAATATTGGACAAGGAGACTTGGCCGACATATCGTTCACTGTACCAAACACAGAATTAAAGGACGCATTGAAGGCGGTCAACGAAGCAGCGAAAGTTGTCGGTGCAACAAGTGTCACTCACGACGACGCGGTTGCCAAAATATCGGTGGTCGGACTGGGGATGGCCGCACAGACTGGGGTTGCTCAGCGGATGTTTGAATCGCTGGCCGATGCTGGCATCAATATCCAGATGATCACCACCAGCGAGATCAAAATTAGCGTTTTAGTCCAGCGGTCGGAGGCGACCGCTGCGTTGCGTGCAGTTCACCAAGCGTTTGCATTGCACGTGAAACCGGCGGATGCCAATCACTGGCTGATTGGCCAAAAGAACTCGAGTGACTTGAGCGCAAACGAGATCATCGAGCGGTTGCGCAATTCGAACATGGAACAGTTGACGCTGCTCGA
>JAYVPE010000116.1:0-2532 GCA_043757575.1 Pirellula sp. | reverse complement strand
GAAGCCAGCGCGAGGGAACTCGAAACGTATTTACGGAGCGAATTGAATCCCGCCTTTAGCCGATTTGAACGGGCGATATCAACTTCGAAACTCAAGATAAACAATAGCAAACAATAGCAAACAATAGAGAACAATAGAGAATAATAGAGAATAGCAAACAAAGGACAGGCACAGCGATTGACGGGGCAGTTCGATTTGGTAAACTTTGGCGATTGATCTGATCGTTCTCAGGGGAAGACACTATGACTATCTCGCGTTCGCGTCTTGTAGATACCACCGTAAGTCGTTGGTATCACTGCATCTCACGCTGTGTTCGTCGAGCTCATTTGATGGGTGATGTTGCCGCTCCCGGTCGTAAGGATTGGATCGAGAATCGACTTAGGGAACTTGATCAGATCTTTGCGGTTTCTGTGGGTGGTTTCAGTTTGATGGACAACCATCTGCACTTGTTGCTCCGAATTGATCCCGACGTTGCCAAGGCTTGGTCGGATACTGAAGTGGGAGAGCGCTGGTTCAGACTCTTTCCGCCTCGGGATGCTGATCGCAAACCGATGCAAGTTTCCAAAGAGATCATGGCGGCTCGCGTTGCCAATGTGGAGTGGATCGCTGAGACTCGCAAGCGATTGTCTTCACTGGGTTGGTTCATGAAGTGCCTCAAGGAGCCGTTGGCTCGATTGGCTAATAAGCAAGATGAATGCACCGGTGCCTTTTTTGAAGGACGGTTTAAATCGATCGCGATTCTCGATGAGGAATCATTGCTTTCGGTTTGTGCTTACATCGATTTGAATCCAGTTGCGGCAGGTGTTGCACCGACTCCAGAGGAGAGCGAACATACATCGGTGAAAGAGCGTGTGGAGCACGTCAAAGCGAACGGTCGAACCAAGGATTTGCAAGCAGCAGAGCTTGGTAGCGTTGCTGCAGTGCGGGTTAGTGGTGGGCTCGAGGATGATCTGTGGTTGGTTCCGATTGAAGATCGTCGTGAGCTGGGAGCATTGCGAGAAGGGATGCGTAGTGGCTTTTCGTTAGGTCAGTATTTGATGTTGGTAGAGTACTCGGGGCGGATGCTTCGAGATGGCAAGGCTGCGATCTCATCGGAGGTTGCCGACATATTTGCAAGGCTAGGTAGCACACCTGAGACTTGGAGCATTCGAATGGCGAAGCTGACAAGTGGCCGGTTGCTTGGTCGGTTTCTAGCAGCCAGTCGCGATAGGTTGCGTCAATTGGCGAGCAAGCTGCAAGTGCGGCATCTTGCCAATGTAGGTTGAATCACTGGGGATGACCTTGCCCTTCAATTCTGTGGCATTGATTACCAACCATCTAATTGCTGTGCATGTCCTTTTATCCCCGTCATTTATCCCCGTCAGAGCTGGCTCAACCAAGCAAGCGACGGACTTGGTAGAACGCGCAGCAAACGGAAACGTCGTCAAACGCTACGAAATCAAATCGTGGAGCGAAGCTGCAGTTAAAAACCCCAATGCGGCTAAGCATTTGTCAAAGCAACTAATCCGACATATTGAAATCAAGCAAGCAGACGGCACGGATTTCCAGTAAATCGTGCCGGATTCTGCCCAGGCTCAGAACATTATTAATAGTCTACCAAGAGAAACAACGAAACAGTTCGAGGATGTTTTTGGCGAATCTCTTAACACCAAAAATGCGGATGGCACGTTCAAGTACTTTAGATACGTCCCCTAGCAAGAAGAAACGTTCAAATGGATTCGGTCAGTTCTATTACGGGTATTCTGCACGTGCCAATCGAGGAGGTGAAGTCTTCCCGGCTCGCGCTGGGCAAAGTCTTAACGGAGTTCGGTTCTAATCGCGGAAACCAGGTGATGCAAGAACTCTACAAAGGAAATCAGTTCGAATGCGAACTCTGCTGGCATGTTCCCTATGTCGAAGAAGGCATGATCTATGACGTAATTAACTCGCTCAAAATGATCGATCGTGAAAAGGCACGACTAGCAGAATTCAAGGAATGGTTTTTCCCAATGAAAAGTTTGGCTCGAGATTTGGAGGCAGAGTGGTTGAAAGACGAGACGGGTATCAGTCTTTTTATGGGGGCTCGTCGTCAACGCGACGTGCAAAAATCTGACGAAGCTGAAGGAAGCATCGGATACATTAATATCCAATCCAACCTATTCCACGATGGTCAGTCGGTGGAGAACCAGGCACTTGGAGAGAAACTCAAAGACACTTTTTGTTCGATTGTTCACAAGGATCAAGAATTTGACCCAAACAACTTCTGGAGGACAAACCTCGACTGGCCAACTGCGATGTCTCTCTTTGATCAGTGCGTTGCAGGAATCTCAGACATTTTTGGCGAAACAACTTTATTCCGACTCGCATGCAACTACCACGAAGTAATAACTAAATTCCAAGGAAAGCTTCCTGAGTCCGTCCCGAAAGTCTGGGATTACTGGAAGGTCATCTTCATGCCCAAGAAAGGCTTCGATCCGCTTTCGACGCCGAAGGACGCATCGATTGTACGCGTTTATCCGCTAGTGCTGCTGAAGCACTCTCACCATCCAATTC
>JAYVPE010000115.1:0-2537 GCA_043757575.1 Pirellula sp. | reverse complement strand
CGGCGACAGTTAGAAACGGACTTTAGCGACAGTTAGAATTTCCCGTTCAAAAGATTCTTGATTTAGGCCGTCGCGTCGTGCGATGCGGCTCTTTCTTTGTTCGCTTGCTCCAAGCGGTAGCTCGGCACGTTCAGCTCTAGGATCACGCTGTGGTGTACCAAGCGATCGATTGCCGCTGCGGTCGTCATCGGGTCCTTGAAGATGCTCTCCCACTTGGAAAACGGTTGGTTGCTGCTCAGCAGAATACTCGTCCTCTCGTAGCGATCGGCTATCAATGTAAAAAGTACTTCCATCTCCTCGCGACTCTGCTGAACGTAACCCAGATCGTCGATGATCAACGCCGAAAACTTCCCTAGCTTCGATAACATTTGTGGCAATCGCAATTCCTTCTTCGCCAACAACAAGTGTTGTACCAGTTTCACACACGTCGCTTTGCAAACCGTATGACCGGATCGCACGAGCGAGTCCCCAAGTGCATCCAGAAGCGAAGTCTTCCCCGAACCTGGTTTCCCAAATATCAGAAGATTGGTTGCGCCCTTCAGGAACTCGCCGTGCCGAAGTTGGTCCATCCGCTGGCGGACCGTCAACGGAAGACGTTTCCAATCGATTTGGTCCCACGTCTTGTTGCGCTCCAATCCAGACCTCTTCAACTCCCGTCCAATTCGATTGGATCGACGTGTCTCGCATTCCAGTTGTATCAACTCGTTCAGGTATCTGAAGTGAGTCCAGTTCTCCTTGGCCGCTTGATCGCCCAGGCTCATCGCCATCGCACGCATCGTCGGAAGACGAAGTTGCTTCAAACGGCAATCCAGTTCCGATTGTCTCTGCGCATCGCTCGTCGCGTTCAGGTTGAGGCTCTGTTTCATGTCCATCTAGCACCTCCTTGTGCTCAAGTAAATCATCATACGAATTGAGGTCCGGCTCCTCGATTTTAACGTCGTCAACAGCAGAGACCGGTACTGCTGCGTGGGTTCGATTAAGGCTCTCCATTAGGGACTTCTTGCTGATCTTTTCGGTTCCAATCAGTAGCTTGGTGATCCATGGCTCTATCGAAGCCATACCTTCGCTCTTGGCGACCTGAAGCAAGCGCAGGTAGACTCGAACTCCGTCACCCTGTCCGAGGGAACTAGTGAGATTATCGAATGCTTTGCGGAGATCCAACGTTGGGAACATGTGTTCTCGATACCGATAGTTTTCGAATGCTCCCGGCTTGCGAACAAGCGTGTCGATCACATGGCGAAAGTCAACGAATTCCAGGTTTTTGCCAATCAGACGTGGCATCGTGAGATGATGTTTGCCCGCATACCAAAGTTGAACATCGTCGGCATAGATTCGAATGGCCACACGACTTCCGATGAAGCAGCTAGGGACGGAGTAGCGGTTCTGTTTCACGGTGATGATGGAGTTGCTCGACACAGTGCAGTCGGTTTCGGTGTAGACCGGAAAGAGCCTGCGAGGTAGGTCCGCGAGTGCTTCCTGTTCAGTTTGAAAGAGGCCATCTCGTTCATTGTTCCTGCGCTTGATGCAGTCTTGCAGAAACGCAATCCACTCTTGCTTGGTATCGAAGTCTCGCGAGCCTCGAATACGCAAACGCTGATCGACATAGTCTTTAAAATGACCATGAAGTGATTCGCAATCACCATTTTCATTTGGCGAACGTACATTGATTCGATGGGGCTCGACCTGAAAGTGATCGAGCAGATTCTGGTAGTTGGTCCTGAAGTGCCGATCGGTCGAGAGGTTGTTGACAGCAGCCGAGAGCGAATCGGTACGGATCCGAAGCGTGACACCACCCATGGCGACAAAGCTTCCTTGGATACCTTGCGCCAAGGCTTCGAAGGATTCCGAAGCGCATAGCTGGACATACTCCCAGTTGGAATAGGTTAACACGGAGTGAAAGACCAAATGGTCGAACCTTTGGTGGTTGAGCGTGATGCTCAATTCATTCATCACAGTGAAGTCGACCGCCAAGACATCCCCAGGCTTATGAACTTGATCGAAGGTCACTTCCTTTTCGATGCGTTGATCGATTTTCCAATCGCGGACACGCCGTTCGAAGGTGCGTTTCCACTCGATCTCAAACGCATCTGGATGGCGTCTTCGCATTTCTTCGAAAAGCGCATAGGCCTTTAACTTGCCGTCGTTTTTGAGAAGATCTTCGACCTCTGGCCAGAACGCAGCGAGCTTATCTGGATGGGTCCTGTAGGCTCGCGGTTCCTTGACGATAGTGGTATCTGGAGAATGGATAATATCCGCTGCAGTCTTCCGATCCATGTTGCACTTCCTTGCGCAATGCGTGATTGAGTTTCCTTGATTCCTCAGCCTTCGAACACGAGCACGAATTGTCTCTGATTTCATAGCAAGCCTCCTTGAAAATGGTGCTTGCGTCAGTCGATTCGATTTTGGTTGGCTGGGGAATTCTAATTGTCGCTAACTGCCTGTCGGCCGAAACGGTCTGTCGGGAGACCAGCCCCGATTCCGTAGAGCTTAAACATCGATTCCGATTCGGAACTCAGATCGAGCAAGTCCGGGACCTC
>JAYVPE010000114.1:0-2537 GCA_043757575.1 Pirellula sp. | reverse complement strand
ATCGCGTTTGGATCGAGCCGATCCAGAGGCTCGTTACGGGCAACCTCAATGTGGACTTCGAGAAACTCGACAGGCGTTCGAACGTCAACGACGTCGATGGACTTACCTGATTGAACTAACTTCTTGAACTCGGTTGCTGAAATGCAATTGACCATAAATGACTCCATTTTGTTTTCGAAGGATGGTTAGCTGTTAGCGGCTCAATCCGTATCGGTTACGACTTGCGGACTCGACATGTACTCAGTCCAAGTGGGCAGTAGGCAGGGCAAAACCCTAGATTTGCTTGAATCATGATTGGTTTCCTTTGTTAGAGCGTTGAAGATGGCTTTATAGGAGGGTAGAGCCTTGACCCTAGGATTGGTTACAATGATTCCTAAAAAAAAGGAGGGAGTAGCTTGGGATGGTTGTCCAGAGCTTGGGACCAATTGTCCGGAGCGGGCCAGTATTGGAAAGTGACTGACGCGAAGGATTGTCTGGGCCGCTGTGGACTCAAGAAAGCTATGACCGAATCATCCGCGACGAAGAGCATCTCTATCGAGTATTACAATACATCGGAAACAATCCTGCCAACGCAGGACTGCCTGAACCTCAATGGCAGCGTTGGATCGATCCCGAATGGGAGAAGGTCGGTTGGAAGTTTTACGATGCATGTTCAAGATCGGTTGAATGTCCGTAGATTGGGGCCATTGTCCCGAGCGTGACATGTCCTGAACAGGCTAAAACAGGAAAGGCGTGGACGGGACGATGGTCCCATCCTAAGTCTTGCGTCGTAACGGACGGGACTGCGGTCCCATCCTACCTTCCACAAACGTCGAATTGGTTACAATGATTCCAGCATGAACGACCAAAAAGAGAATTCATTCTCAGAGCATCAGTGATCGAACTGGACCATCCATGGAGAGCCAAACACTAGAAAAGCCAACCGATCTCGACTTGTTACGACTCGCAAAATCGGGCGATTTCAATGCTTTTCAGCACTTGATTCGAGAACTTCAGCCGAAAGTTTATGGGCTAGCGTTCCGAATTTTGCGGCAGGCCCAGGATGCCGAGGACGCGACTCAACAAGTCTTTCTGGCGCTCGTCGAGCACATTGAAGATTTCCGCGAAGAATCGTCGGTTGCCACTTGGGTCATGAAAATCGCGAGCAACCACGCGCTCAAGATCTTGCGGAAGAAGCGAGGATTTAGCGTGGTTTCAATGTCTGAATGGAGTTATGAGGACAGTTATCAAGACATGCCACATCCCGAATTCATCGCTCCTTGGAGTGAGCCGCCCGATGAGATTGCTGAGCGGGCGGAAGTGCAAGCCGAAATTGACAAGGCTCTGCTTGAGCTGGATGAAAAATACCGACTCGTATTCATTCTGCGCGATGTCGAGGGGCTTTCCGTCCGCGAAACGGCCGAAGCACTGGAGCTAACCGAATCGAACGTCAAGGTTCGCCTTTTGCGAGCTCGATTGGCACTCCGCGAACGATTAACGAAGAAATTTGGGGATGCAGCCCAAGCGATGGTCCCCGATCACAAACATTCCTGAATTCTTGTAACCTTTTGTCCTGAACTGGATCAGAGACCTTACGCAATGCTTGCGAGGAAATCCTAAATGACGTGCGAAGAACTGTTAAAAGCGCTCAATGAATACGTGGACGGTGCTCAATTCACCGAGCTTTGTGATGAATTTGCGCAACATCTTGCAGGCTGCAACCCTTGCCAAGTCGTCGTCGATAACATTCGGCAAACCATTTCGCTCTATCGTGCAGGCGAGCCCTATCCGATGCCAATCGCATTCCAAGATCGAATGAAGCATGCGTTGAAAGCGAAATGGGAACAAAGATTCGGAACGGGTATTTGCCAAACGGTGGGCGATCGGTCCATCACTCGGCCGGGAGTAACCGAAGATTGATGCTTATCAAGCTTCTTACCAATGTTCTTCATCACGGGGATGATGGGACCGTACATGTCGCCGATGGCATTGAATGTGCCAGTCGCCATGCTGATGTCCATGCTCGGCGCTTTTACGATCACTCCTTGGTTGTCGTTCCATATTTTGACTTGGGGAACAAATCTCAAACCAACTTTGGAACGCGGTTCGGAAGCCGGAATGCACGATAGTAGTCCGGAGCCATCGCACGAGGAGGCGTATGACCCTCTGGTGGTCCAGCAGTCGCTCCTTTACCGTTTTTTCCGCATTCGGGAAGCAGCAATCACGCGGAACAGGCAGCTTCGCTGGGGTCAGGCTTGGTTTTCGGTTTTCGTGAGTTTCTCTCTCAAGGCCTCAAACTTCCGTTTGTATGTTCGGCGAGTTGGCGATCTGTTTGTTCGCCAAGGGCACACGATATGCTTCGCACCCTGTGTGAAATTGGTACAACACATGTTACTTGCCAAGCGGGAGTATCGTCTACCACAACTACTAACTGTTCGGCGACAACTACATTTCCGCTTCGTGTTGCCTCAACGAAAAGCGCTACCGAAATCCACTCGATGGAAGAGCGTGCCAAAGCCACATTGAGCGGAGTAAAATAACTTCCTTCTTTAGGTGCA
>JAYVPE010000113.1:0-2537 GCA_043757575.1 Pirellula sp. | reverse complement strand
TGTAGAAGTCGATCGTGACGGTAAAGCAGCGGTTGTTACGTCAGCATTACCAACAGAACAGTTCACTTTTGTAAACCTGCATGGAGTTAATTATGGTTCTATCGTTCGTCGAAACGACACCTGTTAGAAGGACTGGAGCAATTGCTAAAGTTCGGACGCGAGTCATGGCACCAACCAGATTGTCGAAAACTTTCCGTCGCAAAGTACTTGAAGATGCATTTATTCATTTCATGCAAATGTCGAGTCCGGCGCCGAAGTCGGCACTTGAAATCGAGGAGATATCCAAAGAAATCCAAGCTCAAAAGGTGGAATTCATTGGCAGTAACTCTTTTAACGAGCCCTCTGCAGAATCGACAATTCTTGGAGACTATCTTTTCGGAACAGGCTTAGACGAGCCAGAGGTCAAACCCGCGAAAGCTCCCTCTCTGCCGGCGCATTTGGCTCGATTGTGCGAGGCTAAGTTATTGACCCCAGAGGAAGAAAAAAGCGTCTTCCATCGAATGAACTATTTGCGTTTTCGGGCTGATGCTCTAAAGGCAAAAGGGGATGCCAGCAACAGTTGGAATTGTCGACGCATTGCATGTCTACTCACTGCTGCTGATTGGTATCGCGATTGGATCGTAAAGTCCAACATGCGTTTGGTCATCTCCATCGTGAAGAAATTTGTCAACCCGCAGAATGGATTTGATGAGTTACTCAGCGACGGAATCGTAGCTCTTATGAGAGCCGTTGATAAATTCGACGTAGGAATGGGATTCCGCTTCAGTACTTATGCAACACAAGTATTGCGTCGAAGCACCTACCGAAGCGTTATGGAAAAGCAGACGGATCGGCAGCGAAGCGTGGGTAGCATTCACGAAAACGGGATCGATATCGCCGATGATCAAAAAGAGTCCTCGATGAGCGAACAACGTTGGCACGAACTTCGGGCTAGACTTTCGCTAATGTTGGACCATTTAGATCGCAGGGAAAAGTTTATCATCCGGGCAAGGTTTTCGCTTGGGGGACATCGACGCATCCAGACACTCCAGCGTCTTGCGGATAAGCTAGGGGTCTCCAAGGAGCGAATCAGGCAACTTGAAAAAAGGGCATTGGACAAGCTTCGAGGAATGTCAGAGGCAATTACCCTTCCCGAGTCTGAAATGTAGCACATGCCACTTTTCGAACGTTCAGCAATCATCGAATGTGATCGGCAAGATCTATTTCAATATCATTCCAACCCTGGCGCACTGAATCGTCTGATACCTCCCTGGGAAAATATTACAATCGAACGACGGAGCGACTCGTTGCAAGTCGGGTCCGAGGTTTTCATACGGAACTCGATGTTTGGATTGCCCATTCGGTGGCACGCTCGCCACACCGAACTTCGACAAGGGGAGAGCTTCCAAGATATCCAGCTTTCTGGTCCATTTAAAACATGGATCCACGATCACGTTTTCGAAAGCAAAGGGGCAAGGAGTTCGAATTTACATGATCGCGTGCAGTTTGAGACAAAGTTTGGAATGATTGGCAAGCTTGGACTGCCTTTCGTGCGAAGTAAGCTGTCCGCAATGTTTGCATTCCGCCATTTAACAACGCAGGCGGACTTGCGTTTTCAGAACTTCTTGCGTCAACACACTTCCGACCGAATCCTTCGAATCGGGGTTACGGGGAGCACGGGAATGATTGGACGCCGGTTGGTGGATCTGCTGTCGGTGTTGGGACATCAAGCCATTCGAATTTTGCGTCCGACCTCGACAGATCAGGTTCAGGATTTCCCTCTTTCCTCACGGGCTGTTGTTTGGCGACCTGGGAACGGATTTTCGGACCCAGCGTCTATGCAAAACCTAGACGCTGTGATTCACCTCGCTGGCAAGGGTATTGCATCCACACGCTGGACCGATTCCGCAAAGCAATCGATTCGCGATAGTCGGGTTGTCGGAACGCGACTGTTGGTCAGGGACCTGTGCAAACTGCACTTGCCACCGAAGGCGTTTGTTTGTGCTTCAGGGGTTGGCATTTATGGTGACCACAGGTCTGAAAGTTTGGACGAAACGGCGGAAACCGGCCACGACTTTCTGGCTGAACTCGCTCGCGATTGGGAGTCTGCCGCGACGGAGTTCGAGAAGTCTGGAAATCGTGTCGCGATAGGTCGACTAGGTATTGCATTGCATCCTCAACAGGGGGCTTTGGCCAAACTCCTCATTCCCTTTCGGCTCGGATTAGGAGGGCCTGTTGGCAGCGGGCGACAGTTTTGGAGTTGGATTCACGTGGACGATGCAGCCGCCGGTTTTTTGTATCTGGCGGCCAACCCCAAATGCACAGGTTCATATAATCTTGTAGCACCTGAGCAAACAGATAACCGCACTTTTTCAAGGACACTAGCGATGGTACTCAACAGACCATCGCTGATACCAGTTCCTGCTTTTATTCTTCGTCTCATGCTTGGCGAAATGGCGGATGCTATGCTGCTAGCAAGTACGCGCGCGAACTGCCGCCGACTAATCGACGAGGGGTTCCCATTTCGGGCGACACGATTAGAAGGTTGCCTTAGGCAT
>JAYVPE010000112.1:0-2539 GCA_043757575.1 Pirellula sp. | reverse complement strand
TGCTCCAGGCCAGCCAATTGGCCCAACGTCATGCGGAGGATTGCGTCGGTTTGAACACTGGTGAGTCGATATACTTCCGCTCGGCCCCGCTCCAATTGGAAGTCGGTATAGCCACGGTCACCCAACGCGCGTTCCATCATGGATGCCGGGCACTCGACACCCATCAGTTTTTCTTTTGCTTCGGCTTGCGTGCGACTCTTGCGAATCAGCATGATGATTTCGTCAATATTAGCTAGCGCCAGCAATAGCCCTTCGACAACGTGCTTTCGTTTTCTAGCCGATGCTAAGAGGAACTGAGTTCTCCGTCGAATTACGGTGAAACGGTGGCGAATGAATTCTTGAAGCAGCTCCTTAATACTCAGTTCACGTGGCTTGCCATCGACCAGCGCCAGCATGTTAATCGAGAAGGACTCTTGCAACGACGAGAACTGATAGAGCTGATTGAGAACGACGTGTGGATCGGAGTTCTGTTTGATTTCGATAACGATTCGAACAGGCTCTTTGAGATCGCTTTCGTCGCGGATGGCGGAGATGCCCTTGATGCGTTCGCTTCGCACGAGATCGGCAATCCGTTCAATGACGCGATCACGGAACTGCTGGTAAGGAATTTCGCGAACGATCAATCGGGCTTTCTTGCCTTCCTCGACATCGACCCGAGCACGCAAAACGATGGTCGACCGGCCCGTGTTGTAGCCTTGACGAATGGCATAGCGACCGCAGATGATGCCGCCGGTTGGAAAGTCCGGTCCAGGAATGATTTGACAAATTTCCGCAATTGAAACTTCGGGGTCTTCAATAACTTTAATCAGCGCGGCGCAGACTTCACGCAGGTTGTGAGGCGGTAGGCTAGTGGCCATACCGACGGCGATGCCAGTTGCACCGTTGACGAGCAAGTTTGGAAATTTAGAGGGGAGGACGACTGGTTCGGTGCGACGTTCGTCGTAGGTTGGGATGAAATCGACTGTGTCGAGTCGAATGTCTTCCAACATCATAGCTGCAGGGGCAGCCAAACGAGCTTCGGTGTATCGCATGGCTGCTGCCGGCAATCCGGCAATGGAGCCAAAGTTCCCTTGCTTGTCGATCAGTAAGTGCCGCATGTTCCATTCCTGCGCCATCCGGACCAACGTAGGATAGATGATAGCTTCGCCGTGCGGGTGGTAGTTACCTGAAGTATCGCCAGCAATCTTAGCGCACTTTACACGCGCTGCACCGGGCGTTAGGTTCAAGTCGTGCATGGCGACTAGGATACGCCTCTGGCTCGGTTTGAGGCCGTCACGGACGTCTGGCAATGCACGGCTGACAATAACGCTCATCGCGTAGGTCAAATAACTATTGCGTAGTTCATTTTCGATCGATTCCTCGATCATCCGCTCGCCAGGCTTGCCAGCCGAATCGTCATCGCCTGCCGATGGCAGGGAAGCAGGATCGTTGGCGTCAAAATCATCATCTGGAGGGACGTTCGACACGGGGAAGGCCATTTCGGAATAGAGAATCGAACTGCATCAAAAACCCTTTTGGCGAATTCGCGTTTTACCTGCGATTTCCCAGTGTTTTTTTGCTATTTTAGCAAGGCAAAAGTATACCAGAAATCTTCGGTTTTACAATCGTGGCTGCGACTTGTTTAACCCGCGCTAGCGGCGTGCGTTGAGAGGGTGGGTTTACTCGGATAGTCCGCGGCTGCGCCGGTTAAACTAACTACGCGTGCCGCTTCGGTTTGTAGATTTCGGTCGCAGTTCCAAAGTGCACTTCGCCTGCGTTCATGAGGGTTTCGCTGAGCGTCGGGTGCGGGTGAATCGATTCCGTCAAATCGCGAACTTCACAACCCATTTCAATTGCCAAAACCGCCTCGGCAATCAATTCTCCAGCCCCTGAGCCGACAATGCCGCAACCTAACACCCGGTGCGTCTCCGGATCGACAAGCCATTTCGTAAAACCGTCCGTGCGGCCAATGGCTTGTGCTCGTCCACTTGCAGCCCACGGGTAGACCTCAATATCGACTTTGCGTCCTTCCCGTTTCGCTTGATCGTCCGTTAAGCCAGCCCATGCAATCTCCGGATCGGTGAAAACCACAGCGGGGATGGCGGCCTTGTCGAAGATCGCTGGTTTGCCGAGAATGACTTCGACTGCGACTTTGGCTTCGTGACTGGCTTTGTGCGCGAGCATCGGATCGCCGGCGACGTCCCCTATCGCGAAGATATGCGGATCGTTAGTCCGCTGCTGTTTGTCGCAAACAATGAAGCCGCGCGAGTTGACTTGAACACTAGTGTTTTCAAGTCCAAGTCCCTGACTGACCGGTCGCCTGCCAACACTGACTAAAACGCGATCGAATCGTTCGTGGCCGAATTTGCCAGGCCCTTCGAAAGTTACCTCGATCTGATTGTCGATTTCCGCAACCGAGCCAACTTTGGTATTCAGATAAATCCGGTCCTCAAACAACTTCTTGAGACGATTTTGAAGAGGTTTGACAAGATCGCGATCGGCACCTGGCAACAAGCCTTCAGTCCATTCGACAACGGACACCTTGGACCCCAAGTGGGCA